>DATERH010000187.1:0-11069 GCA_035271785.1 Buttiauxella sp. | reverse complement strand
ACAGAGCAGTCAGCAGGCTGACGATGGCGCGAAACGTCAGATAGGAAAAGACGTTAAAGCCGGAATAATATTTGACCAAGTGTTCGGCCAGCCAAACTAACATGTTCCATTCTCCTGTAATGCGCGTACTACCTCTTCCATGGCGGCACTACGTGAACCCTTCACTAAAATAGTAATAATCGAATGCTCAGCGATTAACGCCTTAAGGTGCGCGATTAAAGAAAGCTTATCGGTAAAATGTTTGCCAACTTCAGAGGAAAGACTAAGTGTTTTGCTCAGAGCGCCCACACTCAGTACGCAATCAATGCCAGACGCTTTCGCGGCTTCGCCCACCTGACGATGGCACTCAATAGATTCATCACCAAGCTCAGCCATATCTCCGACCACCATCACACGGAAACCAGGCATTTCTGACAGCACTTGCACTGCGGCAGTCATCGACCCCACATTGGCGTTGTAACTGTCGTCGAGCAGAAGTTGGTTTTCAGAAAGCTGAATCGGGAACAAACGCCCTGGTACAGCTTTTAAGACAGCAAGGCCTGTTTTAACCGCTTCCAGGGTTGCGCCAACGGCCATAGCCAGCGACGTTGCCGCCAGAGCATTGGCAATGTTATGGCGGCCCGGAAGCGGCAGAGTGACGTCAATATCGCCAACGGGTGTTTTGATTGTGAACTCGGTGCCATGCACAGTAATGTGCACATTGGTCGCCGTGAAATCGCTGTCGGTTGCATTAGGTGAGAAGCGCCAGGTTTTGCGCTCGCCAATGATTTCTTGCCAGTTCAGCCAATCATTATTATCTGCATTGAGAATCGCGATGCCATTTGCTGGCAGACCGGAGAAAATCTCACCTTTTGCTTTCGCAACGCCTGCTAGTGATCCAAAACCTTCCAGATGTGCAGCTGCCAGATTGTTCACCAACGCAGCTTCCGGGCGCGTAAGATTCACCGTCCAGGCGATTTCACCTTGATGGTTTGCACCCAGCTCAATGACCGCATATTCATATTCTGGCGTCAGGCGTAATAACGTCATTGGCACGCCAATATCGTTGTTCAGGTTTCCTGCGGTGTATAGAGTGTTTCCGCACTCGCGCAAAATTGCTGCGGTCATCTCTTTTACGGAGGTTTTGCCAGAAGAACCGGTCAACGCAACAATGCGAGTGGGAACCTGCTGACGAACCCAGGCGGCCAATTCGCCGAATGCCTGATGCGTATCCGCAACCACGAGTTGTGGGACGTTTACGTCCAGCTTACGGCTGACCAGCAATGCCCCGGCCCCACCGTTCACTGCATCTTGCGCAAAGTCGTGCGCATCGAAGCGCTCGCCTTTTAATGCAACAAACAGGCAGCCTGGCGTGAGTTTGCGCGTATCGGTGGTGACATCAATGATATCGGTATCAGTCCCGTGCAATTCGCCATGCAAAACAGTAGCGAGCTGGCTTAATGAAACGCGGATCATGCCACAACCCCCAACAAACGGGCGGCAGTGATGCGGTCGGAGTAGTCCAGACGGCGCACACCAACAATCTGGTAATCCTCATGGCCTTTACCTGCCAGCAGAACCACATCATTCCCTTTCGCCTGCATGATAGCGTTGGTTACCGCTTCGGCACGACCTGAAACCACATGCGCACGCCCCGCATCCAGCATGCCTACCAAAATGTCAGCCACAATCGCATTCGGCTCTTCAGTACGTGGGTTGTCATCGGTGACAACCACAACATCCGCAAACTGTTCAGCGATGCCGCCCATAATAGGACGCTTGCCTTTATCGCGATCGCCACCGCAACCAAATACGCACCACAACTTACCACTGCAATGCAGACGGGCAGCCTGCAACGCTTTTTCCAGCGCATCCGGCGTGTGGGCATAATCCACCACTACCGTCGGTTTACCTGGTGCACTGAAAACTTCCATACGTCCACATACTGGTTGCAGACTCGGTGCCGTTTTCAGCAGTTCTTCAAGGGGGTATTCCAGTACCAATAGGGTTGCCAACGCTAACAACAAGTTGCTGACATTAAAGGCTCCCATCAGGCGGCTTTCAATTTCGCCGTCACCCCAGGAAGAGCTGAAGCGAACGGTCGCCCCACCATCGTGATAATGCACGTGGGTTGCTTTCAACCAACGGCCACGACAGCCCGGCTGTAAATTATCTTCCATCGTGACCGCAACAGCGTCAGGTAAACGCGCTAACCAATTGCGTCCGACTTCATCATCAGCATTGATGATGGCATTGCCGTAATCGTGTTCAGAGAACAGCAACCATTTGGCCGCTTCGTAGCCCGCCATATCACCGTGGTAATCAAGATGGTCACGGCTAAGGTTAGTGAACACACTGGCGGCAAATTTCAGAGAGGAAACACGATGTTGAACCAGACCATGGGAGGAAACTTCCATGGCGGCAAAGCTCGCTCCCTGCTCTGCAAGGTTAGCAAGCACTTGCTGTACATCAACGGCAGAACCGGTGGTGTTTTCAGTTGGTTTTACATTTCCGAGCAGGCCGTTACCCACAGTACCCATAACGGCACTGGTTTCGCCTAATAACTGGCTCCACTGCGCAAGCAATTGTGCGGTGGTGGTTTTACCGTTAGTCCCGGTCACGCCAACCAGACGTAATGCACTTGAGGGTTCGTGGTAAAAACGCCCTGCCAGAGCAGAAAGGCGCTGATGCAATTGGCTCAGATAAATAACCGGCACACCGTGCATTTCACGGATTTCGCCATCCGTTGCTTCGCCTTCAGCTTCAGCAATGACAGCGGCTACGCCTTGCGCTATTGCCTGCGGGATATATCGACGCCCGTCCGCCTGATGACCGACCACAGCCACAAAAAGGTCGCCCGATGCCGCCACGCGACTATCGAGTGTCATTTCTCGCAGAGCTCTCGCAGGTAACGCTGGCACCCACGGAGCGAGAAGGTCGCGCAAATTACGATCTGCCACCTGTTCCCTCTTTTTGATTAATTACAAATTCACTTTTTTCACCTGTCGCCAAAGCATCCGGTTCGATATTCATGGTGCGCAGAACGCCGCCCATGATGGCACCGAACACAGGTGCAGAGACGGCACCACCGTAATATTTACCTGCTTGTGGATCGTTAATTACCACTACCAATGCGAATCGCGGATTACTGGCTGGTGCTACGCCTGCGGTATAAGCAATGTATTTGTTAACATAACGTCCATCGGGACCGACTTTTTTCGCGGTACCGGTTTTAATTGCGATGCGGTAGCCCTTGATAGCCGCTTTCACGCCACCACCACCAGGCAATGCCACACTTTCCATCATATGAACGACGGTACGAACCAGTGGCTCAGGGAAAATACGCTCCCCTGGAACCGGAGGATCAACCTTCGTAATCGACAGCGGGCGATACACGCCGTAGCTGCCAATTGTTGCGTAGACACGCGCTAACTGTAACGGAGTTACCATTAGCCCGTAGCCGAAAGAGAAGGTGGCCCTCTCTATGTCAGACCACCGTTGTTTTTGCGGATATAAGCCACTGCGTTCTCCGACCAGCCCCAAGTTGGTCGCTTTTCCCAATCCAAAACGTGAGTAAGTATCTACCAACGCTGAGGAGGGCATCGCTAACGCCAGTTTAGAAACCCCGACGTTACTCGACTTCTGTAGTACCCCGGTAAGGGTCAATTCGCTGTAGCGCGCCACATCTTTGATCTCGTGACCATTGATACGGTACGGCACGGTATTCAGAACGGTGTTTTCACGCACTACGCCGCGTTGCAGCGCTGTCATGACCACCATCGGTTTAACAGTCGAACCCGGCTCAAAAACGTCCGTGATGGTACGGTTACGCATCACATCTTTTGGCGTGCCGCTAAGATTATTTGGGTTGTAGGATGGGCTGTTGGCCATCGCCAATACTTCACCAGTACTCACATCCACCAGCACCGCACTACCCGATTCGGCTTTGTTGAAAGCCACGGCGTTGTTTAGCTCGCGGTAAACCAGTGCCTGCAGGCGTTCATCAATGCTCAAAGCCAGGTTATGGGCGGCCTGGCTGTCGGTTGAGGAGATATCTTCGATGACACGACCAAAACGGTCTTTACGCACAATGCGTTCACCGGGTTGGCCGGTCAGCCATTTGTCGAAGCTTTTTTCGACCCCTTCGATCCCTTGGCTATCGACGTTCGTGAAGCCAATGAGGTGAGCAGTAACTTCACCAGATGGATAGTAACGACGAGATTCCTCGCGTAGATGAATCCCAGGAAGTTTGAGTTTTTTGATGTAGTCGCCAATATCTGGATTCACCTGTCGAGCCAGATAGATAAAGCGACCTTTCGGATTGCTGTTCACTCGGGAGGCGAGCTGATCAAGAGGGATTTTTAAAGCATCAGCCAACGCTTTCCAGCGGTTATCCAGCGTAATACCACCCGCATCATGCAATTCTTTCGGGTCAGCCCAAATCGCTTTGACTGGCACACTGACTGCCAACGGGCGGCCTGCGCGGTCGCTAATCATGCCTCGAGAGGTAGAAACTTCCTGTACACGCAGGGAACGCATATCCCCCTGACGTACCAACATGTCCGGTGCGATGATTTGCAGCCAGGCAACGCGCCCCAACAGGAAAACCAGCGCCAGCAAAATGCAACCGCAAAGCAACGCAAAACGCCAACTTACAAAGTTGGCCTGTTCTTCCTGGCGTTTCGGTTTAAGCGTTTTTGCCGCAGCTTTCATCTGTCACGCGATTCCTTATTGCTGAACTACGATGTTTTCCTGCGATGGGTCGACATGCTGCAATTGCAGCTTTTCCGTCGCGACCCGCTCCACTCGGCTATGATCACCCAGTGCGTTTTCTTCCAAAATCAAGTTACGCCATTCGATATCTAACGCATCACGTTCCACGACCATTTGCTCACGCTGTGCAGTCAGTAGACGAGTGTGGTGCGCAGTGGTTACAACGAAAATGGCGGTAATAATAATGGCGGTAAACAAAATCAGTGGCAGTTTCCCATGACGCAACAAATCACCACCAATCACCGCTGGTAGTGCATGTCGCTCGCCACTGCTCAATTGACCAGTCACTTTATTTAGGGTTTCTGCCACTTTGTTGATCATGCGTTCGTCCTTTCAGCGATGCGCAGTACTGAACTACGCGCGCGTGGGTTTTCCGCCACTTCTTCATCACCGGGCATCATTTTGCCAATAGATTTTAAATATCTGCCGCCGAGTTTATTCAGTTGCGCTTCAGTCATTGGCAGACCTGCCGGCACCTGTGGTCCACGGGTGTTTTCACGCATAAAGCGCTTAACAATACGGTCTTCCAACGAGTGGAAACTGATAATCGACAGACGACCGCCGGGTGACAGTGTTGGAATTGAACCTTTGAGTGCCTGTTCAATTTCTTCAAGTTCACTGTTTATCCAGATACGGATTGCCTGGAAGGTACGTGTTGCCGGATGTTTGAACTTATCTTTTACTGGCATTGCCGCAGCCACAATCGTTGCCAGCTCTTTAGTCCGAGTCATTGGCTGTTCACGGTTACGTTCGATAATGGCGCGCGCAATACGCTTGCCGAACTTTTCTTCGCCAAAAGTTTTGATAACCCAAGCGATGTCCGCTTCATCTGCACTGAGCAACCATTCTGCGGCAGATTGCCCACGAGTCGGGTCCATGCGCATGTCTAGTGGACCATCACGCATAAATGAGAAACCGCGTTCGGCATCATCAAGCTGAGGTGAAGAGACACCAAGATCCAACAGAATGCCGTCAATTTTGCCGAGTAAATCGCGTTCGCTTGCGTATTCAGCTAATTCGGAGAAAGGCCCATGAATGATAGAGAAGCGAGGATCATCAATTGCTTGTGCTGCGGCAATGGCTTGTGGATCACGATCGATAGCCAGCAGACGTCCTTCTGGTCCCAGTTGGGAAAGAATCAATCGAGAATGTCCGCCACGGCCAAACGTGCCATCAATGTAGATGCCATCCTGACGAATATTGAGACCATTCACGGCCTCATCAAGTAGCACCGAAGTATGTTTAAAATTTTCCATCATTATTTATAGTGACAAGTCCTGCAGCCTATCCGACAAAATAGTTGTCGTGGCCTGCTCAGCGTCGATGTCTTCCTTGACTTGTTGATGCCAGGTCGTTTCATCCCACAGTTCAAACTTATTGAACTGTCCAACCAGCATCACTTCTTTGGTCAGCCCGGCGTGTTGGCGTAAAACAGGTGCCAACAACAAACGCCCGGCACTATCCATCTGACATTCACTGGCATGACCCAGTAACAGTCGCTGAACGCGACGTTCTGCAGGGTTCATGCTCGACAGACGAGCTAGCTTTTGTTCAATAATTTCCCACTCGGGAAGGGTATAAAGCAGCAGACATGGGTGATGGATGTCGATGGTACAAACCATCAGACCTTCAGAGGTTTCGACAAGCGCATCCCGGTAACGGGTAGGTACGGCGAGCCGCCCTTTACTGTCGAGATTGACTAATGTTGCCCCACGGAACATGCCAGCCTCACCCTTAAATTCCCCTTTCCACCACTTTACCCCACAAAATCCCACCTGAAGGAGTTTACGGAGCGGAGGAAAACCTTGTCAAGCAAGCTACAACCCAGATGGAAATAATTTTCATCTCGTAATTGATTGATAAATGACTGGCGTGAAAGGGCCCTACATTCACGATGCAAAATTAACGTTATGAATATTTGAAAGAAAAATGGTCAATAAGCATAAATATCGTTAAATCGACTGAAAACCTGACAGGTAAAATATGAAGTGTTCAGTTTGCGACGCGGTCAGCATTTTAAGGTATTTCTCGACAGGATAACAGCGCCAGATGCAGGCGAAACGCGGGCTCAAGGGAAGTTTGATACTTATCAGATAGCTATTGTTTAATTATCGGGCATTTTTACACATTGCTATGTAACAAAATAATTCTACAGCCGTCATATATCGATTCTAAAATAATGTTTCATTCTTTACGAATGAAAATTAATTACCTCTCCCATCAAGGGAATTAACACGAGAATATTCTTAATTGAGATGGCAGCCGAAACTGCCATCTGTTGTTAATGACGACTTAAACTTCCGCGACGGTATAAATTACGGCGAATACGAGTCAGGCCAGGCTTCGGTTTACGTGGCTCATCAAGGCTGGCAAGAACAAGCTCCAGCACACGCTCCGCCACGTCGCGGTGGCGTTGCGCTACAGCCAGAACTGGACATTGTAGGAAATCGAGCAGTTCATGATCCCCGAAGGTGGCAATAGCCAACTCAGTTGGTAATTTCCCTTCACGTCGTAAAGTGACATCCATAACACCTTGTAATAATGCAAACGAAGTGGTGTACAGAGCCTGTGGCATTGGATGGGTTTCCAGCCATTTATCAAATAACTGTGCTGCGGCTTCACGCTCGTAGCTGTTGGCGTAAAGGAAATTCACTTCACGCGGGTCGTCTTTCCATGCGCTGCGGAAACCTTGCTCACGTAAATAGCTGACGGAAAGCTCCGGTAATGCGCCGAGGTAAAGTACGCTTTCGGCAGAGAAAGTGCGAAGCTCGCTGGCCAGCATTTCCGCATCTTCCTGGTCCGCGCCGACTACGCTGATGAAGTTCTCACGATCTAACGCCCTGTCGAGGGCAATAATGGGGAAAGGATCGTGCGCCCAACGTTGATAGAAAGGATGCTCAGGCGGCAATGAAGTTGAAACGATGATTGCATCAACCTGACGCTGCAACAGGTGCTCAATGCAACGCATTTCGTTATCAGGCTGATCTTCGGAACAAGCGATCAGCAGTTGATAACCACGCTGGCGAGCCTGACGCTCAAGATAATTAGCGATGCGGGTGTAACTGGTATTCTCAAGGTCTGGAATCACTAATCCGATAGAACGCGTACGCCCGGCACGTAATCCCGCGGCCACCGCATTTGGGTGGTAGTTATGTTCGCGAACAACCGCCATAACTTTCTCAACGGTCTTATCGCTAACGCGATACTGCTTTGCCTTACCGTTGATGACGTAGCTCGCCGTGGTGCGCGAAACTCCAGCCAGGCGCGCGATTTCATCCAATTTCACAGTAGCCCCTTATTTAGGATTTCCATAACCATACCCTGGTCATGGTTTCATTTTTATCATCTAAGCGCAGAATAATAACTCGGGCAACCGCTTTTGCTGGCAGTTGATGGGTAATTTGCAAAAAAAAACCCGGCATCGGTCACCGGGTTGCTTTTTAGTCGTTTTTCACACGCTAACGCATGATTTTATCGCCGCGCGATACACCAACAATGCCCGAGCGTGCCACTTCGACAATTTTTGCCACTTCACGAATAGTCGCCAGGAATGCATCCAGCTTGTCGCTGGTGCCGGCCAACTGAACGGTGTAAAGCGTTGGGGTAACGTCGATGATTTGCCCACGGAAGATTTCCGTGTTGCGCTTCACTTCTTCACGCCCGTAACCACTCGCCTGAACTTTTACCAGCATGATTTCACGCTCAACGTGTGCGCCCTGCCCCAGTTCGCTAACCCGTAGAACATCCACCAGCTTGTGCAGCTGCTTCTCAATTTGCTCAAGGACCTTCGCATCCCCAACCGTTTGGATAGTCATACGTGAAAGCGTTGGATCTTCAGTCGGCGCCACAGTCAGACTTTCGATGTTGTAACCACGCTGGGAGAACAAGCCAATGACACGGGACAGTGCCCCGGACTCATTTTCGAGTAATACAGATAATATCCGGCGCATAATCAGGTTCTCTCCGTTTTACTTAACCACATCTCATCCATACCACCGCCACGGATCTGCATTGGGTACACATGCTCAGTGCCATCAACTGTGACATCAACAAATACCAGACGCTGGTTACGCACCGCTTCCAGTGCTTCAATCAGTTTGCTTTCCAGCTCTTCAGGCTTGCTGATACCAATCCCTACATGCCCATAAGCCTCTGCGACGCGTACAAAATCAGGCAAAGATTCCATATAGGATTGGGAGTGGCGACCAGAGTAGATCATGTCCTGCCACTGCTTGACCATACCGAGATAACGGTTGTTAAGGTTTAACACCAGCACAGGCAATCCGTATTGCAGTGCAGTGGAAAGCTCCTGGATATTCATCTGAATACTGCCATCGCCAGTGACACAGACAACGGTTTCTTCCGGCAATGCTAATTTCACACCGAGTGCTGCAGGTAACCCAAAGCCCATAGTGCCAAGACCGCCGGAGTTAATCCAACGTCGTGGTTTATCAAAGGTGTAATAGAGTGCGGCAAACATCTGGTGTTGGCCCACATCTGAGGTGACGTAAGCTTCGCCTTTAGTCAGACGGTAGATGGTTTCTATAACAGCCTGCGGCTTAATTTTATCGCTGGTTCTGTCAAATTCGAGGCACTGACGCGCACGCCACTGCTCAATCTGCTGCCACCAGTCACGAATTTCATCACAAGACTGCGACGTATCTTCCTGCGCCAGCAATTCCAGCATCTGCTGCAGAACCTGCCGTGCATCGCCAACAATAGGAATATCCGCGCCGACGGTTTTGGAAATAGAAGTTGGATCGATATCAATATGCAACACGGTCGCATTTGGGCAGTACTTTGCCAGATTGTTGGTGGTGCGGTCATCAAAGCGCACACCGACACCGAAAATGACATCGGAGTTATGCATCACCATGTTGGCTTCGTAGGTTCCATGCATCCCCAGCATGCCTAATGCCTGGCGATGCGTACCAGGGAATGCGCCCAACCCCATTAAAGAAGAGACAACAGGAATATTGAGTTTTTCTGCCAGTTCCCGCAATTCGTCATGACAAGCAGAGGTAATCGCACCACCACCGACATACATCACCGGTTTTTTTGCGGCCAACAAGGTTTGAAGTGCGCGCTTAATCTGCCCTTTATGACCTTGAGTGGTCGGGTTATAAGAACGCATGCTGACGGACTCAGGGTAGCTATAAGGCAGTTTGTTTGCCGGACTCATAATGTCTTTCGGCAAATCCACCACAACCGGCCCTGGACGGCCGCTTGCAGCCAGCCAGAAAGCTTTTTTGATAATGGCAGGAATATCTTCCGCCTGCTTAACCAAAAAGCTGTGCTTCACGACCGGGCGAGAAATCCCCACCATGTCGCATTCCTGAAAAGCGTCATAACCAATGAGGGACGTCGCGACCTGCCCTGACAGCACCACCATTGGAATTGAATCCATATAAGCCGTAGCAATACCGGTTATCGCGTTTGTGGCACCCGGACCTGACGTCACCAGTACGACACCCACTTCGCCCGTCGCGCGTGCAAGGCCGTCGGCCATATGCACTGCTGCTTGTTCATGGCGCACCAGCACATGATCAATGCCGCCAATAGTATGAAGCGCATCGTAAATATCAAGTACGGCGCCTCCGGGATAACCGAATACATGTTTAACGCCCTGATCGATAAGCGATCGGACGACCATCTCGGCTCCTGACAACATCTCCATGGTTTGCCTCCAGGCTTACGTGTTTGACCGACCGCTGAAATCATTTCGGCTAAGTCGTTGAGACAGGTTGTTGCGCCCTGCATATCTCTTTTTATTTTTGATTGCCTACCTAACATAACCGTTGAAAATCAGGCAATCAATTGCCAATCTTCAGTCGTCAATACACGAACTCCTTACGAACGCTGCAAAGCCTCAATCTGGCGGAGTTAAACTCTGATCATAAGGAAATTGTATGATTGAAAATGTTATGAAAGGATGTTTTGCAGGTTAAATCTAATTAGCAGGGGGGTTATTCGTTTTTCAGGAGCGTAGAAGCCAATTCAATAACAGCGGAAAAAACCAGAAATCAAAAGAAAAAAAGAACAACCGGATAGTTTCACCATCCGGCTGCATAAAGACTAACAGATTGAATCTATTTACTACACACGGTGGTCAGAAGTTTTTCCATCCACTGGTGTCCTTTATCGCGACCAGCAGCTTCATGCCATGATAAATAACAGATCGCTGTATTATCTTTCAGTGGTAATGCGAATGTTTGCAAATGAAGTGATTCAGCAAACTCTTCAGCTAACCAGCGTGGCGCGATAGCGACCAACTGAGTCTGCGAGACGACATTTAAAACACTGGTCAATGCCATTCC
>DATERH010000186.1:0-10329 GCA_035271785.1 Buttiauxella sp. | reverse complement strand
GGTAAATCCACGCTGGTTAAAGTTATGACCGGGATTTATCAGCCCGAAGAAGGGGAACTGCTTTATAAATCGATACCGATAACGCTGCCGAACCCTGAAGCGGCGCACAAAATCGGTATCACGGCTATCCACCAGGAAACGGTGCTGTTTGATGAACTCACCGTCACCGAGAATATTTTTGTCGGCCACTATATCTATCGCGGCCTGTTTAAAAAGCTCGACTGGCCTGCCATGCACCAACGTGCGCAGGAAATCCTCACGCGTCTTGAAGTACAAATCAATCCTCGCGCCACGCTCAAAACACTCAGCATTGCCCAACGGCACATGGTGGCGATTGCGCGTGCGTTGTCGTTTGAAGCCCAGGTTGTGATTCTCGATGAGCCGACTGCCGCACTTTCGCAGCATGAAATTGTCGAGTTTTATCAAATCGTTGAACGTCTGAAACGCGAAGGCAAAGCCATTCTGTTTATCTCGCACAAATTTGACGAGATTTTTGCCATTGCGGACCACTACACCATCTTGCGCGACGGGGTATACATCAGCTCCGGGAACATCAACGAGATAACCGAAGAACGCATGGTTACCATGATGGTCGGGCGCGAAATCACCCATGCCTTCCCGAAAGTGAATTGCGAGTTCGGCGATGTGGTACTCGAGGTGAAAGATCTCTGCCACCCAACCGAGTTTGCCCATATCAACTTCCAGTTGCGCAAAGGGGAAATCCTCGGGTTCTACGGGTTAGTCGGCGCGGGACGTACTGAGTTAATGCAGGCGTTATCCGGCGTTTCACGTCCATCCAGCGGTGAAATTTTGCTTAACGAACAGTTGATGCAATTCCGCCAACCTGCGGATGCTATCAACGCCGGGATTGTCTGTGTGCCGGAAGAACGCCAGAAGCAGGGCGCGATTATCGAACTGCCTATTTACCAAAACATCAGCTTGCCGCAACTGAGCAAACTCAATCCGAGTGGCGTCTTAAACGATGCGCGTGAATGGGCGCTGGCCGATGAATACGCCAAACGTCTGCAGGTGAAAGCCTTTAGCTGGAAACAAGCGGTTGAAACGCTCTCCGGTGGTAATCAGCAAAAAGTGGTTATCGGTAAATGGCTGGCAACACAACCGACGGTGATCATTCTCGATGAACCGACCAAAGGCATTGATATTGGCTCAAAAGCGGCGGTGCATCAGTTTATGTCTGAACTGGTCGGCCAAGGCCTGGCAGTGATTATGGTGTCGTCTGAATTGCCGGAAGTCATGGGCATGGCCGACCGTATTATCGTCATGCACGAAGGGTTGATGGTTGCAGAATATCAGGCAGGCGAAGCGACTGCGGAAATGATCGTCAGCGCCGCCAGTAGCTCGCATGAGGAGGCAGCATAATGTGGCAAACCTTGCTCAAACATCGTGAATTTTTACTCGCGGGCGTCGTCTTGTTGATGGTGCTGGGTATTGGTAGCCGAGTACCGTCGTTCCTGGCGCCTGGCAACATGGTAGAGATGTTCAACGACACCTCAATTCTTATCATTCTCGCCCTCGGCCAAATGATGGTTCTGCTCACCAAAGGCATTGATTTGTCGATGGCGGCAAACCTTGCGCTCACCGGCATGATTGTCGCGCTACTCAACTTCCACTATCCACAAATTCCAGTCTGGGCGCTGCTTTCACTGGCGACCGTATTGGGTTTAGTGATGGGCGTCATCAATGGGTTACTGGTCTGGAAACTTGGGATCCCGGCGATTGTCGTCACGCTCGGCACCATGAGTATTTATCGCGGGATTATCTTCCTGCTTTCTGAGGGCGGCTGGATTAACGCCCACCAGATGAGTAGCGATTTCTTAGGATTACCTCGTACGGTGATTTTGGGGATGCCGTTGCTGAGCTGGTGTGCTGTCGCGGCACTGTTCCTGGTTGGCTATTTCTTGCGTTTCAGCCGCACTGGACGGGCGATGTACACCGCAGGCGGCAACGCTACCGCTGCGTATTACACCGGTATTAACGCCGGGAAAATGCAGTTCATCAGTTTCAGCCTTTCAGGTGCGCTGGCAGGATTCTGCGGTTATCTATGGATTTCACGTTTTGCCGTTGCGTATGTCGACGTTGCTAATGGTTTTGAACTGCAAATCGTCGCCGCGTGCGTGATTGGCGGTATCAGTACTATGGGCGGCATCGGGCGCGTGTTCGGTTGCTTGCTGGGGGCGTTATTCCTCGGTGTTATCAACAATGCGCTGCCGGTGATTGGCGTCTCCCCGTTCTGGCAAATGGCGATTTCAGGCGGAGTAATTGTCATCGCGGTACTGCTGAACGAACGTGGCAATAAACGCAAAGGACGGCTGATTCTGCGCAAAGCAGTGCTGTCGACACAAGGTCTTAACGGGCAAGAACAGGCGGTGAAACCATGAGTAAAACGCTGATTTCTGAATCTGTGCCACCGCAGGCTACGTTGGTTCCACTGTTCCGTCGTTTGCTGTGCTGGGAGTCATTCTTACTGACTGTGACGTTGGCGGTATTTGTCGTCAACGCGCTGGCTTCACCTTACTTCCTGAACATCTGGAACTTGTCAGACGCCACATTCAACTTCACGGAAAAAGCGATCATTGTGTTGCCGATGGCGATGCTGATTATTGCCCGTGAAATTGATTTGTCGGTGGCCTCAACCATCGCACTCAGCTCCACAGTAATGGGGTTCTGCGCTCAGGCGGGTGTTGATACTACAGGGTTGGTATGTATCGGGCTGGGGGTCGGTTTGCTGTGTGGTTTATTCAACGGCTTACTGGTCACGCGCTTCAACCTTTCGTCGATTGTTATCACCATTGGCACCATGAGTTTGTACCGAGGCATTACCTACATTTTGCTCGGTGATCAGGCACTGAATCACTATCCAGAAAGTTTTGCGTGGTTTGGTCAGGGCTATGTGTGGGGCGCGCTGTCGTTTGAATTTGCGCTGTTTATGGTGCTGGCGGCAGTGTTCGCTTTCTTGCTGCACAAAACGAACTTTGGCCGCCGGACATACGCCATTGGTAATAACCCGACCGGTGCCTGGTATTCCGGTATCAACGTGAAGCGCCACAACCTGATGTTGTTTGTTCTGGTGGGTGTGATGGCAGGGCTGGCGTCAGTGTTGTTGACCTCACGCCTGGGCAGCACCCGCCCGACTATCGCTATCGGTTGGGAACTGAGTGTGGTGACCATGGCGGTACTGGGTGGCGTCAATATTCTTGGCGGCTCGGGCAGCATGGCGGGCGTGATTATCGCCGCCTTCCTGATGGGCCTCGTGACCTTTGGTTTGAGCCTGCTTAATGTGCCAGGCATCGTGATGTCGGTTATTGTCGGCGCGATGCTGATAACCGTGATTTCACTGCCGATTCTCACACGTCGTTTCCTACAGCGTAGGGCGGAAAAGCAACGGGCGGTCCACCACTAACATGACGGCGGGTAACACTGCGTTTACCCGCCAACTGCTTTGCCAGGAAAGCGAGCGGATACAGAATTTAAAACATCGATATTATGGAGAATAGCTATGAGCTTTATGTTGGCTTTACCAAAAATCAGCCTTCACGGTGCAGGTGCAATCGGCGATATGGTGAAATTGATTGCTGCTAAACCCTGGGGCAAAGCGTTAATCATTACCGACGGGCAGTTAGTGAAAATGGGTCTGCTCGACAGCCTGTTTAGCGCGCTCGACGAGCATCAGCTTTCTTACGAACTGTTTGATGAAGTATTCCCGAACCCAACGGAAGAGCTAGTGCAAAAAGGCTTTGCCGCATACCAGGAAGCAAAATGCAATTACCTGATTGCCTTTGGCGGCGGCAGCCCAATCGACACCGCTAAAGCAGTGAAGATCCTGACTGCCAATCCTGGCCCTTCAACGGCGTACTCGGGCGTAGGCAAAGTTATTCATGCTGGCGTTCCGCTGGTGGCGATTAACACCACGGCGGGGACCGCTGCGGAGATGACCAGTAACGCGGTGATCATTGATTCCGTGCGCCATGTGAAAGAAGTGATTATCGACACCAACCTGATCCCAGACATCGCCGTAGATGACGCAAGCGTCATGCTGGATATCCCAGCAAGCGTCACCGCTGCCACGGGCATGGATGCGCTGACTCACGCCATCGAAGCTTACGTTTCTGTCGCCGCTCACCCGCTGACTGATGCTAACGCGCTGGAGTCTATCCGCCTGATTAGCCAGTGGTTGCCGAAAGCGGTCGACGATGGGCATAACCTCGAAGCACGTGAAATGATGGCTTTCGGGCAATATCTGGCGGGTATGGCGTTCAATAGCGCTGGACTTGGCCTGGTGCATGCGTTGGCACACCAACCGGGTGCAACACACAACCTGCCGCACGGCGTCTGTAACGCTATTTTACTGCCGGTAATCGAAGCCTTTAATCGCCCGAAAGCCGTTTCACGTTTTGCAAAAGTGGCCGCTGCGATGGGTGTGGAAACGCAGAAGATGAGCGAAGAAGAAGCCAGCTTCCAGGCAATTCTCGCCATTCGTGCGCTCTCAACTCGCGTTGGGATCCCGTCTGGCTTTAGCCAACTCGGTATTCAGCGGGCTGACATTGAAGGCTGGTTGGACAATGCGCTTGCTGACCCATGCGCACCGTGCAACCCACGCGTGGCAACGCGTGACGAAGTGCGTGATCTCTACATGGAGGCATTATGATCCGCAAAGCGTTTGTGATGCAGGTAAATCATGACGCACATGAAGAGTACCAGCGCCGGCACACGCCGATTTGGCCTGAGCTGGAAGCGGTGCTGAAACAGCATGGTGCACATAACTACGCCATTTATCTTGATGCGTCACGCAACCTGCTTTTTGCCACGGTGGAGATTGAGTCAGAAGCTCGCTGGGATGCGGTTGCCCAAACGGAAGTTTGCCAACGCTGGTGGAAGCATATGAGCGAAATCATGCCGAGCAACCCGGATAACAGCCCGGTGAGTGCAGAGCTGAAAGAAGTGTTTTATTTGGCGTAGGGTTTTAATTGTAAAATGAGGGCCGCGTTAGTGGCCCTTTTTCTCTTTGCTGGCGATCGCTTGCAACACTTCAATATTCACTCGCTCACCTTCTGCTTCTTTCAGACGACGGCGGCGCTGGGCGAAATCTTCAAAAGTTTGTTGCACGACACCGCCACACGTCGTTTAAAACGATGATACATGACGAACTTAACCGCACTGAATTAAAAAAAGGAAAACCGGAACCTTTCGGAACCCGGCTCGCAGATTTACATCAACCGCTTTTAACATCCCTTCTTTTTATGTGACAACCCTCCAGGGTTCTGCTGCTGGGCTATGATATTTTCTTTTTGCAAACTGGCATATGCCAGATAAAACGAAAAGGAAAATTCATGAAGCCATTAAAAGTTGTCACCCTTGGCGGCGGTTCGGGCTACACGCCAGAACTGATAGACGGATTTATTAAACGACACGCCGAACTCCCGGTGAGCGAATACTGGCTGGTGGATATTGAAACCGGCCGCGAAAAGCTGGAAATCGTCGGCAAACTTGCGCAAAGAATGGTGAAAAAGGCGGGTATCGCCATGACGGTGCATCTCACCACCGACCGCCAGCAGGCGCTGAAAGATGCCGATTTTGTCACCACGCAAATCCGCGTCGGCCAGCTTGCGGCGCGTATTCAGGATGAAAAAATCCCGTTGAGTTATGGCGTTCTCGGGCAGGAAACCACCGGGCCTGGCGGCTTTATGAAGGCGCAGCGCACCATTCCGGTATTGCTGGAAATCTGCAAAGAGATGGAAACCCTGTGCCCTGACGCATGGCTGATTAATTTCACCAACCCCGCCGGAATTGTCACCGAGGCCATTGAGAAACACAGCAAGATTAAGTCGCTGGGTATTTGCAGCGGCGCAAACAGCATGATGATGGATATTGCGAAGGCCTACGGCGTGGGGCGCGAGGCCATTGATGCCCGAATTATGGGGCTGAATCATTTAATTTTTGCCGACCGTATTACGCTGCACGGCGAAGAAATGACCGCCGACTTTATTGAAAAATTAGCGCAGGGCGTGAGCGACAACCGCTTAAAAAACATCCCCGACATCGGCCTGCCGGCTGAATTTATCCGCGCCTTGAAGTTTTATCCGCTCTCTTATTTAAAGTATTTCTACCTCAATAAAGAGATGGTGGAACACGAACTCGAAGAGTTGCAAAACGGCGGCACTCGCGGCGAGCGTTCGTTAGAAATTGAAAAATCGCTGTTTGAGATCTATCGCAACCCGGAGCTTTGCGAAAAACCGCCGGAACTCTCCAACCGGGGCGGCGCTTATTATTCCGATACCGCCTGTTCGATTATCAGCGCGCTGTATAACAATAAAAAAGAAGTGCATGTGGTCAACACCGCCAATCGCGGCACCACGCCAGATTTACCTGACGATGCGGTGATTGAAACCAACGCGGTAATCGACAAGCAGGGCGTACGGCCTCTGGCTTACGGGCGTTTGCCGTCGCGCATTCGCGGGCTGATTCAGAGCGTAAAAGCCTTTGAAGAACTGACCATCGAAGCGGCAATCACCGGAGATCGCCACACCGCATTGCTGGCGCTGGCGGCGCATCCTTTGGTGCCATCTGTCGACATTGCCGGGAGGATTCTTAAAGACTATTTAGCGGCGAACCGCGATTTCTTGCCGCAGTACAATCTTTCCACGGATGAATAACGCAAAAAGGATATTTCATGCAAAGTTTTCTGGAGAACCGCGTTATTCCCGTCTTAATGAAGATCGGCAATAACGTTATTTTGGTGGCGATTCGTAACGGTATCGCCTTTACATTGCCCTTTATCATCGCCGGCAGTTTATTTTTGATTATCGCTAATTTACCCATACCGGGCTGGAGCGAATTTCTCGGAACCTATGTCGATAAACTGAGTGTTCCGGTACAGGCCACCTTTGGGATAATCGGGTTGGTTGCGGCGATAGGTATCAGTTATAACCTGGCGAAACAGTACGACCTGGATGGTTTAAGCTGCTGCTGTATTACGGTATCGGTTTTTGTTCTCGCACAACTTGATAGCCATTACAAAATCAACGTCGATAACTTTGGTGCCGCCGGGCTGTTTTCAGCCATTATCCTGTCGATATTCACGGTTTATACGGTGCGGTTTTTCATCACGCATAAAATCTATATTCGTATGCCGGAAGGCGTGCCTCCGGCGGTTCTGCAATCTTTTATCAGCCTTGTTCCTGCCGTGGTTTGCCTGACGCTGGTGTGGTTTGTGCGCGTGATTCTGGATTTCGATATCAATGCGTTCTTTACCCTGCTGCTTAGCCCGCTAGTTCACGGGTTAGATACGCTGCCGGGAATGCTGATTCTGGTCGCGCTGATTTCATTATTGTGGAGCTGCGGTATTCACGGCACCAACGTGCTTTCCGGCATCACCAGCCCGATATTTTTGAAGTTCATTGTAGAAAATACCCAGGCTTATCTCAGCGGCCAGCCAGTTCCGCATATTACCGCCGAAGGTTTTTATACCTTCTTTATTTGCGCGGGCGGTTCGGGTGCCACCATGGGGTTAGTATTGGCGATGCTGCTGTCGAAAAGTCGCTATTACAAATCCATTGGTCGCGTCTCGTTTGGCCCGTCTATTTTCTGCATTAACGAGCCGGTGATATTTGGCGTGCCGATGGTGCTCAACCCGATCATGATGTTCCCGCTGATCGTCGCGCCGTTAGTCATTTGCACCTGCTCATATTTGCTGATGGATTTCGGCATTATTGGCAGGCCGGTATTCCAAATCCCCTGGACGATGCCGCCGATTCTTAACGCTTATTTCGCCACGGGCGGGAACATTCCAGCGGCAATTTGGTCTGGCTGCATGATTATTATTTCAACAATAATCTACTATCCGTTCTTCCGAATAATGGAAGTCAAACAGCTGGCGATTGAAGCCCGGGAAGCGGGGGAGTTGGTGGAAGTGTTACACTAGAGACCCGATGATTTCGCCTGGATATGACTCCCGATGGCTGCTCGTTATATAGAAATTAAAAATAGCATTCAAGATGACATCCTCAGCCATCGATATCAGGTTGGTGAGAAAATCCCCTCTGAAAGAGAGCTGGCAGCGCAGTACGGCGTGACACGGGTGACGCTGCAAAAAGCGATGCATGTGCTTGAACAAGAGGGGTTTATCGAGCGAATCCATGGCAAAGGGATGTTCGTCACGAAAGTCATCGAAGACAACGTCTATATGCTTAACAACGGCACCGGCGATTCTATTTTAGGGTTTTCCCGTGAGTTTGGGCAGCAGGCGAAAATCTCAAGCCAGCTGGTAACGCATCAATTAATGCCCGCGCCACCGGCGGTGGCCTCGCAGTTGGAGACAAAACAGGATGTCCATTTTATCCGCCGCATCCGCCTGATTGACGACATTGCGGTGCTGGTTGAAGACTCCTGGATTAACAGCGAAATCATCGCCACCATCCCAACAACGGTGCTTGAACAAGGCTCGTTGTATGAATACATCGAAAAATACACCGGCAAAAAAATTAAGTTTTATAACTCGGTGATTGAAGGCGATTTATTTAATGACGAGCTGGCGGCTTTGCTGTCTATTTCGCCCGGCCTGCCGATGCTGAAAGTTTCCGGTGTGACGAAACTTGAAGACGGTAAGGCATTTAACTTTTCGTGTAGCTACAACCGCGCGGATATGTTCAAAATTAAAAATAGTTGGGTGGGGAAGTAACAAACACTAAACAGGTTTTGTAGGGTGGATAAGCGAAGCGTCATCCACCTTTTGTGCCTGTTGTTACCCATGAAATTGTCGGACGACACTGCGCTTAGCTGGCCGACTCAAATTAAACCACCGCACCTTCCAGCGCTTTAGCAATCACCTGAGAAAGCTCCTTCACATCGAACTTCGCCACATAGCCGTTCGCGCCCACTTTGCGCACGTGATCTTCGTTGGCGCTGCCGGACAAAGATGAGTGAATGACGACCGGGATATGCTTTAACGTCATATCCGTTTTGATGTTTCGCGTCAGAGTAAAACCATCCATTTCCGGCATTTCGATGTCGGTTAACACCATACCAATGCGGTCGGTGATGGGCTGACCTGCGGCTTTAGCTTCCGCCGCGATAACCTTGATTTTTTCCCAGGCTTCCAAACCTGTGGAGTGCATCATCACCGGGATCCCCATTCCTTTCAGCCCTTGCTCAAGCATCAGGCGCGCGACTTTTGAATCTTCGGCAACAATGGCTACAGCGCCAGGTTTCAGTGGATTGGTTTGCTCTTCGATGACCGAGATATCAACACTGCGGCCGGAAGGAATAATGTCGTAAAGGATCTGTTCAACATCAAGCACCAGTGCCAGTTCGCCCTTGTACTCGTCGCTATCCAGCGACGCAATGCTGGTAATATTGCGGCTGCTGACACCTGCCTCGGCGGCGTGAACTTGGCTCCAGTCCAGACGGATAATATTATCCACCGACTCAACCGCAAATGCCTGCGTACTGCGGGCATATTCGGTTATCAGTAACAGATTCAACCCTGTTTCTGGCGTACAACCGGTGACGGCTGGCAGGTCGATTACCGGGATAATCTGGTCACGAATATTAGCCATTCCTAACAGCGGCGACATCATTCCGGCTGCGCGATTGATTTTCTGCATCGGCACAATTTCACGCAGCTTAAAGACGTTGATGCCATACAGCTCAGATTTATCAGAGTGTTGACCTTTACCTAAGCGGAATAACAACAACTCGAATTTGTTTGATAACGCCAGGTTTGCCCTTTCATCAATATCTTTTTGAAAACTATCCATTTAAACCTCTGTTCGATAACCTGGCGGGTAGTCGCCCTGGCGCGTGTTTAAGTTATCGGCAGAATGAGGGAAAAGTGGAGTGCGGGGACGAATTGATTTGGATTAAGGGGATTTTCGCCTTGCGGGTTTGGGCGCTGGGGGCGGGCAGGAGTCATTTCTCAGGAGGGGTTATCACCCAGACTGCCTTATTGGCGATATGACTATTGGCTCTAAGGTCACTATCGGAGCCCTATCACTACGACCATGTAGTACATAATCACCACGGACAGGATGAGTTGAAATCTCTAGCGCGTGAGCCGCTCAGCTTAGATAAAAAAACACCCAGCAAGCCGGGTGTTTTTAATAGAGGGGGATTTCATTACCAACTTATGCAGCGGGTTTAACCGCTGGTTTTGCCGCCGGTGCTACTGGAGTAGCGGCTTTTTTGTGGTGCTTTTTGGCAGCCTGCGCTTTCTGCGCTACAGGTGCGGCTTTATGGTGTTTTTTGTGGTGCACAGTTGTGGTGCTGTTTTTTGCCGGAGCAGGCGCTGCGGTGGTGTCAGCAGCGAAAGCAGCA
>DATERH010000185.1:0-15233 GCA_035271785.1 Buttiauxella sp. | reverse complement strand
CTCGTGGTACGCCGCTTCAATCTGTTTTGCATCGGTGGTATTGCCGGAATAACCCAGTTTCAGCAACGCTATCTGGAACACTTCGCGTGCGTCATCTGTCAGCAGCAGGCTTTGCTTGTACTCTGGTTTCCACAAATCTGCCCAACTGGTAACGGTTTTCGGATCGATTGCGCCACTGTTGATGCCAATGGCCGTCGCACCCCAGATGTACGGAATTGAGTAGTCGTTGTTGGGATCGAATGGCTTGTTGAGCATCTCAGGGTCGAGGTTTTTGAAGTTGCTCAGTTTGCTTTTGTCGATCTTCTGGAGCATTCCTTCTTTGCGCATTTTCGCCACAAAGTAGGTGGAAGGCACGACGAGATCGTACGCACCTTCTTTGTAGGTTTTCAGCTTGGCGTACATGGTTTCATTCGACTCGTAGGTCGAATAAATCACTTTGATGCCCGTCTCTTTGGTGAACTGCTCAAGCAGGCCAGGTGGCACGTACTCAGTCCAGTTATAGAAGTAGAGGGTTTTGCTGTCATTGTCAGATGCGGCATCGGCATGTGCAGCACCGATACCCAGTACCAGAGCGCCCGCAGCTAGCAGGTGGCGTGGCCATTTGTTCATTTTAACGTCCCCTGAGTTTAGAGCCTGACCCATTAGGCTATTTTATTGGCTAGTCTGGACCTGGGCTGTGCTCAAAATCCTCACGTACTACGTGTACGCTCCGGTTTTTCCGCGCAATCCGAGTCCAAACTATCTGCAACAATAACGCTTACTGGGACAGACTCTTAGTTTTATCACGAAGAATCAGCTGACTGGCAACTACCAGGACCAGCGAGAGTACCAACAGAATGGTGGCCAGTGCATTCACCTCTGGCGAAACACCGACCTTCACCATTGAGTAAATCTTCAACGGTAAAATTTCATAACTTGGTCCGGTCACGAACGATGAAACCACCACATCATCCATCGACAGGGTAAAACTGAGCAACCAACCCGCGGCAACCGCAGGCATGGCAAGCGGCAGGAGGATTTTGCGAAGGATAGTCAGTTCGCTGGCACCCAAATCTTTGGCCGCTTCCAGCATCCGCACATCAAACCCTTTCAGGCGTGAATAGACCGTGACCACCACAAAGGGCAGGCAGAAAGTGATGTGTGAGAACAGCAGCGACCAGAAGCCAAGCGACACTCCCAGCAGCATAAACAGCACCAGCAGTGAAATCGCCATCACGATATCGGGCGACATCATCACCACAAACAACATGCCGCTGACAAAGGGTTTGCCACGGAAACGGTAACGATACAACGCCACCGCCGTTAATGAGCCAATCAGGGTTGCCGCCGTTGCTGACACCACCGCCATGGTCAACGAATGTTGTGCCGCTTGCAGCAGGCTGTCGTTGTGCATCAGCAGGCTATACCACTTGCCTGTAAAGCCTTGCCAGTTAATACCGAAACGCGAACTGTTAAACGAATTAACGATCAAAATGATAATCGGAATGTACAGATACGCGTAGATGGCGGTCATAAAACCACCCCGCAGCAGGCGACCCATCATTCTAATTCCACCTTGTTGTTCAACAACCTGGCGGCACGCCAGTAAATCAACAGCATCAGACCCATCACTAGCGTGAGCGTAATGCTGGTGGCGGCACCAAACGGCCAGTCACGAATATTCAGGAACTGGCTCTTAATGATGTTACCAATCAATAGGTTTTTCGCCCCGCCCATTAAGTCGGAAACATAAAACAGCCCCATCGCGGGCAGCATCACTAACAGGCAGCCAGCAATAATGCCAGGCATAGTGAGCGGAATAATAATGCGGATGAATGTCTGAAACTTGCTGGCACCCAGATCGCGCGCCGCTTCCAGCAGCGGTTTATCGAGCTTTTCAATACTTGAATACAGTGGCATGACCATAAATGGCAGCAGGATATACACCAGGCCGATGATAACCGCACTTGGGGTGTACATCAGACGAATCGGCGTATCAATCACCCCAAGCCACAGCAGAAATTCATTCATATACCCTTTGGTGCTGAGGAAAATCTTCAGCCCATAGATACGAATTAATGAGTTGGTCCAGAAGGGAACAATCAGCAAAAACAGCAATAATGGGCGCACACGTTCTGGTAAACGTGCGAGGAACCAGGCGAATGGATAACCCAACACCAGGCAGGCGAGGGTGGCAATCAGCGCCATATTCAGCGAATGCAGCAGTACCTGCGCATACAGCGGATCGGCAAGCCGGGTGTAGTTATCCAGCGTGAACACCATGCTGACGAAATTAGCGTCATCACGCGTCAGGAAACTGGTGCCGATAATCATCAGGTTGGGCAGGAACACGAACAGCACCAGCCAACCGACGATGGTGGCGATCACCAGATTCTGGAATTTACGTGAGCTCTTCATCTGCCAGCACGACCTCCCAACTTTCAACCCAGTTGATCGACATTTTCTGGTCGAGCGTGTGGTCAAAATCGGGGTCGTCTTCATTGAAGAACTCACTGACCATCACCATTTTGCCATTTTCCAGCTCGACATTAGACTCCAGCGTCATTCCTTTATAGTTACGTTCCCGCACATAACCAATTAAACCATCGGCAACGTGAGTATCGTTTATTTCCTCGACACGCAGATCCTCAGGGCGCAGCAGCACTTTCAAACGTTGGCCAGTGGTAACCGGCATAGTCGCGTAAATATGGCACTCACGGCCTTCGACATTCGCCAGTACGCGCTGTTCGTCAACGCGCTCAATTACCGTCGCATCGAAGATATTGATTTCACCGATGAAGCTCGCCACAAACAGGTTTCTTGGCTCCTCGTAAATCTCACGCGGCGTGCCGTCTTGCTCAATGCGGCCATCGCGCATCACCACAATCCTGTCGGACATGGTTAATGCTTCTTCCTGATCGTGCGTGACGAAAACAAAGGTAATGCCGAGCTTACGCTGGAGAGCTTTTAATTCATTCTGCATCTGCTTGCGCAATTTATAATCGAGCGCGGAAAGCGACTCATCAAGCAGTAACAGACGGGGTTTATTGACCACGGCCCGGGCAATCGCCACGCGTTGTTGCTGGCCGCCGGAAAGCTGGTGGGGTTTGCGTTGTGCGAATTCCTCTAACTGCACCATTTTCAACGCTTCGGTTACGCGCGGAGTCAACTCTGCGGCAGGCGTTTTTTGCATTCTTAAACCGAAGGCGACGTTCTCAAAAACGGTCATATGAGGAAACAAGGCGTAGCTCTGGAAGACGGTATTGACGGTGCGGTGTTCCGCGGGAACCTGCGTAATATCCTGACCATCAAGTGAGATGGTGCCAGAATCAGCGCTTTCCAGTCCGGCAATAATGCGCAGCACCGTTGTTTTGCCGCAGCCGGAAGGGCCAAGAAGCGTCAGAAATTCACCATTTTTAATGGTGAGAGAAAAATCAGAAATAACGTTTTTGCCATCAAAGCGCTTACCTACACCCGCCAGTTCTACCAGCGGTGAGAGCGAACGAAGCTGAGTATTCAATTTTTTCGCTGTCCCATAAATGACGCATCAAATTGCGGGCTGATGCGGGGTTTGTGATTAACCACCTTGCGGTTTTTGCACATTTAAGTAAGGGCACGCATTCTACGGTAAAGCATTGAAATCGCCAATCCTTGATACCTTTCATAGACTTGAATATGAATGCGATTAAAGCAGCAAACACTAAATCCGCTCGCATTGCATTACATTCATGACTATTTTCATCTCAGACGGGCTAAAAGTGACCTGACGCAATATTTGCAATTGTGGCTTACTGATAATGAAGTCACAAAAATTGAGGGTAGCGACATGGATAAATTACTTGAACGTTTCTTACATTACGTCTCTTTGGATACCCAATCCAAACCTGGCGTGAAACAAGTTCCTGGCACTGAGGGGCAGTGGAAGTTGTTGCGCTTGTTGAAAAAGCAAATGGAAGAGATGGATTTGGTGAATGTTACGCTGGGCGAACATGGCACAGTAATGGGAACGCTGCCGTCTACCGTTGATAAAAAAGTCCCTCCAATTGGTTTTATCTCCCATGTGGATACTGCGCCTGATTTCTCAGGTAAAAACGTCAATCCGCAAATCGTTGAAAATTATCGTGGTGGTGATATCGCGCTGGGTATTGGTGATGAGGTGCTCTCACCGGTGATGTTCCCGGTGCTACATCAATTGCTTGGGCAGACGCTGATTACCACCGATGGTAAAACGCTGCTTGGCGCGGATGATAAAGCCGGTGTTGCTGAAATCATGACGGCACTTGCGGTACTAAAAGAGAAAAAAATCCCGCACGGTGATATTCGTGTGGCCTTCACGCCAGATGAAGAAGTGGGTAAAGGGGCGAAGTATTTTGATGTCGAAGCGTTCGATGCCCGTTGGGCATACACCGTCGATGGCGGCGGTGTGGGTGAGCTGGAGTGTGAGAACTTTAACGCAGCCTCAGTCACTATCAAAATAGTCGGCAACAACGTTCATCCAGGTTCGGCTAAAGGGGTGATGGTGAATGCGTTATCGATTGCCGCGCGCATTCACGTAGAAGTCCCGGCTGACGAAAGCCCTGAATGCACTGACGGCTACGCAGGTTTTTATCACCTCAACAGCATGAAAGGCTCGGTCGACCGCGCAGAAATGCACTACATCATCCGTGATTTTGACCGCGAACAGTTTGAAGCACGTAAGCGCAAGATGATGGACATCGCCAAAAAAGTGGGCAAAGGCCTGCACCCGGATTGTTACATCGAGCTGGTTATCGATGACAGCTATTACAACATGCGTGAGAAAGTCGCCGAGCATCCATACATTGTGGAAGTGGCTCAGCAAGCGATGCGTGATTGCGACATAGTACCAATCATGAAACCGATTCGTGGAGGCACCGATGGCGCACAACTGTCATTCAAAGGTTTGCCTTGCCCGAACCTGTTCACTGGCGGCTATAACTACCACGGCAAACACGAGTTTGTGACGTTGGAAGGGATGGAAAAAGCAGTGGCGGTGATTGTGCGAATTGCTGAGCTGACGGCTGAGCAGGGGTAAGAGGATAGGGTTGTAGTCTCGCATCATATTTCAGCAGATTGAAAAGAAAGGGGCGGGAGCCCCTTCGTGTTATTAGCTTATGAGTAATATGACTGCCTGTTTAGTGCCAAATATAGTCATTCGCACCCTGCGAATTACACTTTAAGTGATTCAGGGAATGCGCTTACTGATTACAAATATAGAGCCATCATCATGTGATGTAATTCATTATCGCTGTGCTGATTTCGCTAAAATTAACGTATCCATTCTCCAGCACCCATTCCATTTCCAGACTTCTAAAATGGACATAGCTCGCGCTTAGCCAACTATCATTTTACTGTATTCAAAGCGGCGGACAGGAAGTCGCTGAATTGATCATGCGTTTCGATAACGTAGTCGGTTGATACTCTATCGCGGATTTCAAAGTGGTCGGCAGCAAAGCTATACGTGAATACCGATATACCATCCTCTCCGATCACCACCTTGTCAGACAGGTTTGGATCAACATATATATCGTTCTTTCGCACATCAAAATTACGGATGAAAATATTGGACCATAAAGACTCCCCGTTTTCAGCTTGGGCAAGACCGTAAAACGTCAATCCGTTGTACTCCAACCCATCCATTAACTCGAACATATGGGCGTAGTCTTGCCGTGTGATAAGAAGGCGCTGCACGTCGGTATAGGCGGATTTTTTATTTGCATCCCACACCGATGGTGGGCTGTTTCGTATCAAATCTGCCATTGTATTTTGGGCTATTGGTTTAGCTACTGGATAGTTGTTTGCGACCATCAAAGCGTTAAAAACATTGATCTCTTTCACAAGCGCCCCTTATTTCAATGCTGGGTAAATTACGCCTTTAATTCTGTCTTTATATAAAAACAGAAAAACTAATTTATAGAATTAATATCTCTATGCAATCCCTTGTCTCATTTTTCACCTTATTGTGACTTGCGCCGAAGACTTTTGGTTTCCAATAATTAACCAAGATTTTACTGTTGACTTGTACAGTGCTTTTAGCAGAAGGTAAGTGGATAGAAATCAATATTATCTTATACCCCAAATAATTCGAGTTGCAATGAGGTGGCAAGCCAACGAAGGTGCAACTTGAAGTATGACGTGTATTAAAAATACGCCCCCGCATGGTGCGCGAACACCAAACGAGGGCTAACCACAAACGTTAACTAGTATAGAGGTAACGCTATGGCTATTGCCGATAGTAACACATTTGTTCACGCTGAAATCACTGATAATCAATCTGTTATTGCAAGGAGTATCGCAGCCTTGTTGAAATTACCACTGGGTGAC
The DNA here is from genome assembly GCA_035271785.1 of Buttiauxella sp. Classification (GTDB taxonomy): domain Bacteria; phylum Pseudomonadota; class Gammaproteobacteria; order Enterobacterales; family Enterobacteriaceae; genus Buttiauxella. Next base: position 8,912 of record DATERH010000185.1, on the reverse strand, counting down.
ACGCACGATTTATTTCAGGTGCTTGATGTTTGCCAGCGTTACGCTGATGAATTAATTGAAACTGATAACCACGCTGAATATATAGCGCTGTGTGGGCGTTTATTGGCAGGGTTGAATGTGTTGAAGGTGGTTTTAAAATCGCCGTTGCCAAAGCATCTTATTGAACAATTAACGGTGAATGAAAATCATGCTGATGAATATCGCAGCCCACTTTCAATAGATTCAGAGACAACCTGTGATTATTGTTCCGCATTAACCATGGTGTTACTGAACCAACAGGTCTCGCTGGAAAAGCAGGAACATATCATCGGATTGTTGTTTGAATTGCTGTGCATGCTGGCTGAGGATTTAAAAGCGCCGCGTTTTATCCGCACCGCGACTGGGCTGGTGATGATAGAGGGTGAGGCTGTTCCAGGCATTCATTAAATACCCGTCATCCTTCAAGCTGCAGGGGTGTTGGCTGCACTCACAAACCCCAGTCACTTACCTAAGTAAGCTCCTGGGGTTTTGTTCCCTTACCGCCCACCTGCAACTCGAATGCTAACGGGTATAAACTGAGAAGGCGGGAGAGGCCTTAATCTTCGAAATACCAGTACCCGCTGTTCACCAGTGCTGCCAGCATCGCCAGGAACGACGGGTCTTCTAGCGCATCACCGAACATTTCTGCTTTCAGTGTGATGTTGCTTGCCAGCGCTTCAAGGGCTGGGCGGTGCGGGCTGTCAATCTTCTCGCCGTTGACGTAAATCTCATCGGCGATACGCAGCACACGTAACCCACCTAAACGAGTAATCGCGTCACCCTGTTTCAGGGCGTCGTAAATCTCATCAGGCTGATAGGGCGGTTCTGGTGGAGCGACATCCAGTTCATGACGTGACTGAGTAATAAACTCACCAAACCAGGTTTTAAAATGCTCAGGCTGATTGATAAGCTCCAGCATCATGTTACGCAAGCTGTCCATTTCCTGTGGCAAAACATCCGCAGGATGCTGACGCACAGGCACATCAGGGTCGGTGTAGCGCTGGCTGCCTAATTCGCGTTGCAGCACGTAATCAGCAAACCCGCTGATTAACTCACGGCCACTTGGCGCACGGAAACCGACGGAGTAATTCATCGAGTTTTCCAGCGAGTAACCTTCATGCGGGAAACCAGGCGGAATATAAAGAATATCACCCGGCTCGAGTTCTTCGTCGATAATGGCGTCGAACGGTTCAACTTGCAGCAAGTCAGGATGCGGGCAGTGCTGTTTCAGAGGCGCTTTTTCCCCTACACGCCAGCGACGGCGGCCAACGCCCTGAATAATAAATACATCGTACTGGTCGTAATGAGGGCCAACGCCACCACCAGGGACCGAAAACGAAATCATTAAATCGTCAATTCGCCAGTCCGGCAGCGCGCGGAATGGGCGCATTAATCGGGCACTTTGTTCGTGCCAGTGGTTAACCGCCTGGACCAGGAGTGACCAGTTGTTCTCACTCAGATGATCAAAGCTCTGGAATGGACCGTGGCTAACCTGCCAATTGCCGTTCTGATGGCTAACCAGGCGGCTGTCCACCTCGTTTTCCATAGCAAGGCCGGCCAGTTCATCCGGAGAGATAGGGTCGATGAAGTTTTTGAAGCCGCGTTTTAATACTACTGGTCGTTTTTGCCAGTAGTTCTCAATAAAATCGGGCCAATTTAGGTCGAGTTGATAGTCCATATTATTATCCGGCAGGTGAATGAGCCTGCGAGGATTATAACGGATGGTGCCGCTTGTTATGGGAGTATTTTCAATCTTCTGCTCGGTCTGGACGCTGACGCCCAAAAATCACTTCCATGCGCGCGCCACCCAGTTCGCAGCTCGAGGTTTGGATTTGGCCGTCGTACTGTTCTACGATTTCACGGGCGACGGATAAACCGACACCCTGGCCTGGGCGCAGGGTGTCGGCGCGTTGCCCACGGTCAAACACCATGCTGCGTTTACTTTCAGGGATGCCAGGGCCATCGTCGTCAACGAATAAATGTAGAGTGTCATCCAGTTGGCGGCCGGAGATCTCAACAAATTCAAGGCAATATTTGCAGGCGTTATCCAGCACGTTGCCCATCACTTCCATGAAATCGTTTTTCTCACCCACGAAGGTGATTTCTGGTGAGATATCCAGCGTGATATTCACGCCTTTACGCTGGTACACCTTATTGAGCGCTGAACAGAGGCTGTCGAGCAACGGTGCCACGGGATGAAGTTCGCGGCTCAGTAACGGGCTGTCACCACGCATACTGGCGCGATGTAAATAGTAGCCAATTTGCTGCGCAATACGGCTGATTTGCTCAAGCATCACCGGCTCAGCTTCTTCGATATTCTGTTTGCCGGTGCGCAATGAACGCAGGGTGGTTTGCAACACCGCCAGCGGCGTTTTCAGGCTGTGCGTTAAATCCGTCAATGTGGTGCGGTATTTGTCATAGCGGTCGCGTTCGGTGCGTAACAGGCGATTAAGATTGCGCACAAGGCTTGTCAGCTCGCGTGTCGTTTCGGGATTCAGGCTGTCACGGTCATGCTTTTCAAGCTCGCGCACTTCTTTCGCCAGATCTTCGATAGGGCGTAAACTCCAACGCGCGGCGAACCAAAGTAACGGCACGACCAGCAACAGGTTGGCAAGGAAAACATAGGTAAACAAGCTCCAGACCGTATACGAGCGTTTTAACTCGACAGGAATAGTGTCGACAACCACGATGGTTAAGGCGGGCAATTTCCCTGTCGCTGGATACTTATTAACGGCAATGGAATGGCTGACATCTTCGCTATAATCGCCATCATAAAAATCTTTTAGCTGGGTCTGTAGCTTTGTGTCGTTAGCCAGTAAGGCGTGGCTGGTGTCAAAATTCGCTTCTAGTTCGTGAAAACTATTGCTGCTGAGCCACTCTTTCTTAATTTGTTGCAGCACATGCGGCACGTCACGCTGTTTCCATAACAACTTCCCCTTGTCATCATAGATGAAGGCCATTGTCGGGGTTTTCAGATTCAGGTTTTCAGGAGGGACAACGTTAATCTGGCCATTTTCGAAAGTCGTGAGGGTATAAAACAGGTTGCTCTCCCCGCGCAGTAAACGGAAAGATGTTTTATCAAAGCTGATGCTGTAACCCACTAGCGCCACCACACCATAGGCCAGTGAAAGCACCATCACGACGGCGGCAGTTGCGAGTAAAAAACGGACCCGTAACGATAACGGTAAAAAGTGCCGGATGAATTTCATGATTAACGCAGATCGAAACGATAGCCCTGACCACGGACTGTGGTGATAGCATCATGCGGATATTCAACCAGAATCTTTTTACGTAAGCGCCCCATTAAAACGTCGATGGTGTGGCTCTCACGTAGTTCTGCATCAGGATAAAGCTGAAGCATTAACGAATCTTTGCTGACCACTTTGCCATTATTGCGGATCAACGTTTCCATAATGGTGTATTCGAAAGCGGTGAGCTTGATCAGATTGTCGTTGATAAGTAATTCACGCCGCGATAAATCCACCTGGAAAGGCGGGAGTGAAATAACCTGGGAAGCCAGACCGCTGTTGCGGCGCATCAGCACTTGCATGCGGGCAATCACTTCTTCCAGATGGAAAGGTTTAGTGACGTAATCATCGGCACCCGCACCCAGCACTTCGACTTTATCCTGCCAACCTTCACGTGCGGTGAGTACCAGAATAGGGATGGTCACATCATGACTGCGCCAGCGGCGAATCAGGCTCAAGCCGTCTTCGTCGGGTAAACCTAAATCGATAATGGCAATATCGGGGGTGTGTTCACCCAGGAAATAGTCTGCTTCTTTGGCATCTTCAGCAGCATCAACCTGATGACCGGACTCACGCAACTGAACCTTGAGGTGGTGACGTAACAGAGCATTATCTTCCACGACCAGAACTCGCATCGTATTTCCTCAATATATAAATGGCATTGATAGTTTAACGCTAATTATCGAACAGAGGGCATAAACCGAAACTAAACAGGGGGGATGTAAAAACGCCACCGGGAAGGGTGGCGTTGGAGGCGTTATTTTAGCTCGTCGACCATCGTGATGGCGCGGCCAATATAGTTAGCCGGAGTCATCTCTTTCAGGCGAACTTTCTCTTCTTCTGGCAACTCGAGGCTGTCGATAAACTGTTTCATGCCTTCAGCATCGACGCGCTTACCGCGAGTCAGTTCTTTCAGCTTCTCGTACGGTTTTTCAATACCGTAACGACGCATCACGGTCTGAATTGGCTCGGCCAGCACTTCCCAGTTGAGGTCCAGTTCGGCCAGCAGGCGGTCACGGTTAACTTCCAGTTTGCTCACACCTTTCAACGTGGACTGGTAGGCAATCAGCGCGTAGCCAATACCTACACCGAGGTTACGCAGCACGGTGGAGTCTGTCAGGTCGCGCTGCCAGCGGGAAACCGGCAGTTTGCTCGCCAGGTGTTGCAGCATCGCGTTAGACAGGCCCAGGTTGCCTTCGGAGTTTTCGAAGTCGATTGGGTTGACTTTGTGCGGCATGGTGGAAGAACCGATTTCGCCCGCAATTGTTCTCTGCTTGAAGTGGTTCAGGGCGATGTAACCCCAAACGTCACGATCAAAGTCGATCAGAATGGTGTTGAAACGGGCGATACAATCGAACAATTCAGCGATGTAATCGTGTGGTTCGATCTGCGTGGTGTACGGGTTCCACTGGATGCCCAGAGAAGTCACAAACTCTTCACTGAACTGGTGCCAGTCAACTTCCGGATACGCCACCATGTGGGCGTTATAGTTGCCGACTGCACCGTTGATTTTGCCCAGAATATCTACTTTCTCTAACTGACGGAACTGGCGCTCCATACGGTATGCCACGTTCGCCATCTCTTTACCCATGGTAGATGGGGTCGCAGGCTGGCCGTGGGTACGGGAAAGCAGAGGAATGTCGCGATACTGAACTGACAGATCTTTCACCACATCGATAACCTGGCGCCAGTACGGCAGCACCACATCTTTACGTGCGGTTTGCAGCATCAAAGCGTGGGACAGGTTGTTGATGTCTTCTGAAGTACAGGCGAAGTGAATGAATTCAGATACCGCATGCAGGGCAGGGATGGCCGCCACTTTTTCTTTCAGAAAATACTCAACAGCTTTTACGTCGTGATTGGTGGTGCGTTCAATGGTTTTGATGCGTGCGGCATCTTCTTCACTAAACTGGGCAACAATTTTATCAAGGTAACCGATTGCGTCTGCGTCAAAAGCAGGAACTTCCTTGATCGCTGCATGCGTGGCCAGTTTTTGAAGCCAACGTACTTCGACTTGTACGCGGAATTTCAGCAGACCAAATTCGCTGAAAATAGCGCGCAGAGCGCTGACTTTGTCACCGTAACGTCCATCAATAGGGGATACGGCGGTCAGTGAGGATAATTCCATAAGTTACAACTCCAGAGAGGTTAACATTGAGCAAGAATTTGTTTGGCCTGAGCACACAGGCGACTACGAGAAAACATTAACTGCAAGCGTCCACCGCCCACCTGATGCCATAGCACAGCGGCGCGAATACCGGCCAGTAACGAGGCGCGGACTTTACTTTGCACCTGTGCGCTTTGCAGCACAGCAGGGGAACCGGTGACCTGAATCCGCGGGCCAAGCGGGCTGATGACATCAACATAAATCCCCGCCATGGCGCTCAGTAGCGTATCGGACTCGAGATCATAATGTTCAAGCTGACGTTGTAAGCCAGAAATACGTGAGCCGAGCGTGTCCATCGCCCCCTTGCTGCCGTGAAGCTTACGCTCCAGCACCATCAGGCTCAATGTGTAGCGCGTCAGCTCAGCGTTCATGCCCTGGCGATTACTGGCGTTCAACACACCGAGCAAGGTTTCGAGGCCAAGTTTCAGGTTTGCTTCGTTACCACCAAAAACGTCCAGCGTGGAGCCTGGGTTTTGGTCAATAACGCTATTCAACGAAACATGCAACGCATCGTTATCACAGTGCCCCTGGTGAGCCAATTGCTGAACCAGACGGGCAGACTGGCAGATCCCTGCCAGTGCGATGGTGATGTCATAGTAATTTTTGGCCACGAGGGTTTCGTCCTTGTTTTACCCGTTATCTTTCAAGCTGCAGGGGCGTTGGCTGCACTCACAAACCCCAGTTACTTACTCAAGTAAGCTCTTGGGGATTTGCTCCATGACCGCCTACCGGCAACTCGAAATCTAAAGGGTATATTCTTAAATTGTGAGCGGCAGACGCTGCTCAATAACACCACCACCGAGGCACACTTCGCCGAGATAAAACACGGCAGACTGGCCAGGAGTGACGGCGGCAACGGGTTCTTCAAAACGCACTTCAATGCGATCTGCATCCAATGGCGTGATAACACAAGGAAGATCGGTCTGGCGATAACGAGTTTTCACGGTACAAGTCAACGGCTCGGTCAACGTTTCACGGTCAACCCAATGCAGCTGTTGTGCAATCAGGCCAACTGACATTAAACGCGGATGCTCATGACCCTGCGCGACCACCAGAATATTGTTCGCCACGTCTTTATCGACCACATACCAAGGATCTTCGCTACCTTCTTTGGTGCCGCCGATACCCAGGCCTTTACGCTGACCCAGTGTGTGGTACATCAAGCCCTGATGCTCGCCGATAGTTTCGCCGTCAACAGTGACGATTTTACCCGGTTGTGCTGGCAGGTAACGGCCAAGGAATTCGCGGAATTTACGCTCTCCGATAAAACAGATACCGGTGGAGTCTTTTTTCTTCGCGGTGATCAAGTCTAACTCTTCCGCAATACGGCGCACTTCTGGCTTCTCAAGCTCGCCAATCGGGAACAGGCTTTGCGCGATTTGCTCGTGTCCTAGCGTATAGAGGAAGTAGCTTTGATCTTTGTTGCTGTCTAACCCGCGCAGCAGGCGACTTTTACCGTCCACATCTTCGCGACGCACGTAGTGACCAGTGGCAATGTAATCGGCACCTAAATCTTCGGCGGCAAATTCGAGGAAGGCTTTAAATTTGATTTCTTTATTGCACAGAATATCCGGGTTTGGTGTGCGCCCGGCTTTGTACTCTTCCAGGAAGTGTTCAAACACGTTATCCCAGTATTCTGCGGCAAAGTTTACAGTGTGCAGCTCAATGCCGAGTTTATCGCAAACGGCTTGTGCGTCCGCTAAATCCGCGGCTGCGGTGCAGTACTCCTCGCCATCGTCCTCTTCCCAGTTCTTCATGAACAGGCCTTCCACCTTGTAACCTTGTTGTTGCAACAAGTAAGCGGAAACGGAGGAATCAACACCGCCGGACATCCCGACGATCACTTTTTTCTGGCTGTTATCAGACATGGAGTAACTCACGACATTGAACTTAAAGGCGGCGTATTCTATCACGCATCACCGGGCCTGGCACCCCTAACTAAACGGCCAATTGAATGCGCCCAGCATGCTGAGCGGATAACGTTCGGCACGTTGATAGCAGCGGATACTTTCAGCGACTAATGGCGAGCGCAAATTTCCTGCGTTAACAATTTGTTGCGGATCCAGCCATAAGCAGCGATCGATATCGCTATCATGTGGCGTAGTTGGGAGTTGTTCTTCAAGATCGATGGCAAACAAGAAACGCAAGAACGGTGTTTTATCCGGCGCTATCCACTGATGCATGCGGATAAACGTCTGTGGCTCGGCGCAAATACCGGTTTCTTCATACAGTTCGCGCTTAGCGGCTTCCACTAAGGTTTCGTCAGCTTCCAGATGCCCGGCAGGCTGATTCCACAACGCTTTGCCGTTGATAGTCTCTTCTACGACCAGAAATTTCCCCTGCGCCTGAACCACGCAAGCGACAGTAACGTGCGGTTTAAACATTTTCAGCTCGCTTTAAAGTGGTTTATCTATGCCATCATAAATAACATCAAGTTGTTTCAGGCGTTCATCGTAGCGTTTTGTCAGACAGGCCTTATTTTTCCCACATTGTTGCCGCGATTTAAGCCATACACGTTGGCTGTCCTGAAGATCGCCCCTGGCGCCCATGGCAAAAAGCCCTTTTAAAAAGTTGTATTTGGTGGTCAATTCTACGTCTTTGTCGTTCAAATCACGTTGAGCACAAATTGCTATTTCATCCGCAGCTTGTGCTTTATTGCAGTCGAAGCTGGCCGCTGGAGCCTGTGCGGCCACGGCGAGAAGTAACAATATGGGTAACCTGGTTGTTTTCATTTTTTACTCCGCTAGTTTTATTTCGCGCCATTCACCATTTGTCAGCCCATCCAGTGAGTATGGCCCCATTGCATAACGAATAAGCCGCAGCGTTGGAAAACCCACATGCGCCGTCATTCGCCGCACCTGGCGATTACGCCCTTCATATAAGGTGATTTTCAGCCAGCTGGTGGGAATCGCTTTGCGTTCGCGAATCGGTGGGTTACGCGCCCAAATCCACTCCGGTTCTTCAACCAGTTCAGCCCCTGCGGGCAGGGTAGGGCCATCATTAAGCGTGACTCCGTTGCGTAGGGATTGCAGTGCATCTTCTGTTACTGCGCCCTCAACCTGCACAAAATAGATTTTCCCGGTGCGCTTGCCCGGCTGGGTGAGCTGCGCCTGCAAAGCGCCATCATTGGTTAACACCAGCAGGCCTTCACTATCACGATCGAGGCGGCCCGCCGCGTAAATTCCTTGTAACGGTATGTAATCTTTCAGCGTGCTGCGGCCTGCTTCATCGGTGAATTGCGGTAGCACATCGTAGGGTTTATTGAAGATAACCAGCCGCTTCGGTCCATCAACAGGCTTTTTTTTGGCTGGACGTCGTGTGCTGAATCGTTCAACTGAGTGATTTCTAAAAGAAGTTTTATTCATAGTGTTTTCAGACGTTAGGTATTAACGCATTATAACGGAAATCACCAGTGATTGGCGCGGGCCTGATATTCAAGTAGTATTGACACGCACATTACAAATCATTAACAAAAAGAA
>DATERH010000184.1:0-3430 GCA_035271785.1 Buttiauxella sp. | reverse complement strand
CTGAACCGCAAGCACACTTTCCTCTGCACGCTTTATTTCTGTCACCTATCCTTACCGGGTGGCACTTGATCAATACCAGCTTTAGTTTGCGCTCCGGCGCCCGTATCGACCGGAACCGAATTTTCACAATCCTTCTCAACTTACAGATAAGACTGTCATGAAAAAGACTAAAATTGTTTGCACCATCGGTCCAAAAACCGAATCCGAAGAAATGCTGAGCAAAATGCTTGATGCTGGCATGAACGTAATGCGTCTAAACTTCTCCCACGGTGACTACGAAGAACACGGTCAGCGTATCAAGAACCTGCGCAACGTCGTCGCTACATCTGGTAAAAAAGCAGCTATTCTGCTGGACACCAAAGGTCCTGAAATCCGTACCATCAAGCTGGAAGGCGGAAACGACGTTTCTCTGAAAGCGGGTCAGACCTTCACTTTCACCACTGACAAAACTGTTGTAGGTAACAGCGATATCGTTGCTGTGACTTACGAAGGTTTCACCAGCGACCTGAGCGTGGGCAACACTGTACTGGTAGACGATGGTCTGATCGGTATGGAAGTTACTGCGATTGAAGGCAAAAACGTTGTTTGTAAAGTACTGAACAACGGCGACCTGGGCGAAAACAAAGGCGTTAACCTGCCAGGTGTTTCTATCGCGCTGCCAGCTCTGGCTGAAAAAGACAAACAAGATTTGATCTTCGGTTGCGAACAAGGTGTTGACTTCGTTGCAGCATCTTTCATTCGTAAACGTTCTGACGTCGTTGAAATCCGTGAGCATTTAAAAGCTCACGGCGGCGAAAACATTCAGATCATCTCTAAAATCGAAAACCAGGAAGGCCTGAACAACTTCGACGAAATCCTCGAAGCATCTGACGGCATCATGGTTGCTCGTGGTGACCTGGGCGTTGAAATCCCAGTTGAAGAAGTTATCTTTGCTCAGAAGATGATGATTGAGAAATGTGTTCGCGCACGTAAAGTTGTTATCACTGCAACTCAGATGCTCGACTCCATGATCAAAAACCCACGCCCTACCCGCGCAGAAGCTGGTGACGTTGCTAACGCCATCATCGACGGCACTGACGCAGTAATGCTGTCTGGTGAGTCTGCTAAAGGTAAATACCCACTGGAAGCTGTGACCATCATGGCAACCATCTGTGAGCGTACTGACCGCGTGATGACCAGCCGTCTGGATAACACCAATGACAGCCGTAAACTGCGTATTACTGAAGCAGTTTGCCGCGGTGCAGTTGAAACCGCCGAAAACCTGCAAGCTCCAGTGGTTGTGGTGGCAACTCAGGGCGGTAAATCAGCTAAAGCTGTTCGTAAATACTTCCCTAACGCAACGATTTTGGCTCTGACCACCAATGAAGTGACTGCTCGTCAGTTAGTTCTGAGCAAAGGTGTGATTCCTCAGCTGGTTAAAGAAATCGCTTCTACCGATGATTTCTATCGTTTGGGTAAAGAAGTTGCGCTGGAAAGCGGTCTGGCTCGCAAAGGTGACATCGTAGTGATGGTTTCTGGTGCTTTGGTACCAAGTGGCACAACCAATACTGCATCTGTTCACGTTCTGTAAATTTGCTGTGAACGAATAATTTGCTTAAAAAGCGCCCTTGGGCGCTTTTTTTATTCGGTAAAGTAGCCAATTCGAATTAAAAAGCAAATCGGTCTGCTCTATTTAAGTCGAATTTTACTAAGACGAATCCGATTAAAATCCTCTGTTTTTTCTATTTTTTTTAGGTTTTGGCCCCGGTTCGGTGTTTCTTTGAGCGAACGATCAACTTTAAGTGCATTCCCATCAAAAATTTATTCTCAAGATAAAAAACTTTGTGTAATACTTGTAACGCTACATGGAGATTAACTCAATCTAGAGGGTATTAATAATGAATCGTACTAAACTGGTACTGGGCGCGGTAATCCTGGCTTCTACTATGCTGGCAGGTTGTTCTTCTAACGCTAAAATTGATCAACTGTCTTCTGACGTTCAGACTCTGAACGCTAAAGTTGATCAGCTGAGCAACGACGTGAACGCAATGCGTTCTGACGTTCAAGCTGCTAAAGACGACGCAGCACGCGCTAACCAGCGTCTGGACAACCAAGCTCAATCTTACCGTAAGTAAGATTACTTGTATTAAAATGGCGCACATTGTGCGCCATTTTTTTTGCCTCAATATCTCCCCTGCACTCAGAAGCTCTCTAATTCATCACCACGCTGTTCTGCCCACTTACCATAGTCCCATTACTACTTGTTACCGGTTGACTGCCTGTGGTCATCCTAACGCTTTGTATCGGGGTAATATTCACGGGTTGTGATGGAACACCCTGCGGCGCATTAACCAGTACCGGATAACCCGCTCGTCTTGCGATAGCACTATCCACCTGCGCCTTATCGCTCGTCGGGTTGTCGATAAACGAACCGAACGATGCTGAAATCGCAATAGGTACGGTCTGTGGGTTTTCCCAATCGTTACGCGACAGCGGCTGATGCACTTCTACATAGCGCCGGCCATCAGGTTCAATGCTAAATTTGACTGGCTCATTGATGATTTGCACCCTTGTGCCCCAGGCAACCTGGCTAAACAGCGACTTAATGTCTGGCGCACGCATACGCATGCAACCTGAACTCACACGCAAGCCAATGCTATTGCGCGCATTGGTGCCGTGAATCAGGTATTCACCCCCTCCCTGCTCAAGACGCAGTGCGTAGCGTCCTAACGGGTTGTTTGGCCCGGCTGGCACCATCGCAGGCAACGTTATGCCTTGCGCTGCTGATCGGGCGCGGATGTTCGCCGTTGGCGTCCAGGTCGGATTAGGGATTTTCTGGCTGATGCGAGTCACCATCACTGGTGTCTCTCGTCCAAGCTGACCAATACCGAGCGGATAAACCTCAACTCGATTCTGCCCTGGCGGATAAAAATACAACCGCAGCTCAGCAAGATTGATAACAATACCTTCGCGCGGTGCATCCGGTAGGATCATTTGCGACGGTATGGTTAATTCAGTTCCAGGTTTAGGTAAGAAGGGATCAACGGTATTGTTTGCCTCAATCAACAGTAACACGCCGGTATTATATTTCGCGGCCACTGCCTCAAGGTTTTTACCGTCATTCGGAACAAAGTAACTCTGGTTTTGGCCTATTATCCGGCTGCCCGGAGGGGGTAATAAATAGTCAACAGCCCATGCTGACTGGCTTGCCGTCAGAGTACTTATCAAAATTAATGTTATTTGAGAGAACGCGCTCTTCATACTGGATTCCTGTATTCACCGGCCAAGTGCCGGAATGCTGAAAGCGGTACGAGGTAATAAAATTACCTCGCGTTAACAGGATGAAAGCTGTTCTTTGAGTTTAGCTAAGATTGGTAGCTTTGGTGCGGATTGCGCGGATCATTGCTTCAAGCCCTTGCGAGCGAGAGGGTGTAAGGTGCTGAGCCAACTC
>DATERH010000183.1:0-4049 GCA_035271785.1 Buttiauxella sp. | reverse complement strand
CGCACCCCTGGAAGATTCCGGCCTTAAAAGCCAGGTTTCTGGTTGTCCGGTGCTTTACAAAGCAGCAGTAGTTGCAGTAAAATTCCGCACCATTTTGAAATAGCTGACGCCTAAGTCAGCGGCAAACCGAATTTATCAAAGGTGAGAGTTAATGCCGGTAATTAAAGTACGTGAAAACGAGCCATTCGACGTAGCACTGCGTCGCTTCAAGCGTTCTTGTGAGAAAGCAGGTGTTCTGGCGGAAGTTCGTCGTCGTGAGTTCTATGAAAAACCGACTACCGAACGTAAACGCGCTAAAGCTTCTGCTGTGAAACGTCACGCGAAGAAACTGGCTCGCGAAAACGCACGCCGCACTCGTCTGTACTAATATCCTGGAGGTTCGCGCCTCCGGAACAGACCAGTAGTAGTTGTAAAGGCCGTGCTTCCGAAAGGAATGCGCGGCTTATTTTCGTTCATGAACTGACATACTTCCTGCTTTTTCAACTTGCTGCACTATCGCAAGGCGAAAAGAAAGCGAGTACCAAACGGGGCCTATGGCTGGACGAATTCCACGTGTATTCATCAATGACTTGCTAGCTCGCACCGACATCATCGATCTGATCGATGCCCGTGTTAAGCTCAAAAAGCAGGGCAAGAACTATCATGCGTGCTGTCCGTTCCATAACGAAAAAACCCCCTCTTTCACCGTAAACGGCGAAAAACAGTTTTACCATTGCTTCGGCTGTGGGGCACATGGCAACGCCATCGATTTTTTAATGAACTATGACAAGCTTGAGTTTGTCGAAAGCGTTGAAGAACTGTCGGCAATGCACAATCTTGAAGTGCCTTACGAAGCGGGTAGTGGACCGAGCCAGATTGAACGTCATCAACGGCAAAGTCTGTATCAATTGATGGATGGCCTAAACGCCTTTTATCAGCAATCCCTGGCTCAACAATCAGCTGAACCTGCTCGCCAGTATCTGGCACAGCGCGGTTTAAGTACTGAAGTTATTCAGCACTTCGCCATCGGCTATGCCCCTCCCGGTTGGGACAACGTGTTAAAGCGTTTTGGTGGTAATAGCGAAAACCGTCAGGCTTTGACGGACGCAGGCATGTTGGTAACTAACGATCAGGGGCGCAGTTACGACCGCTTCCGCGAAAGGGTGATGTTCCCCATCCGCGATAAGCGTGGCCGGGTAATTGGTTTTGGTGGACGAGTGCTGGGCGATGCCCTGCCAAAGTACCTTAACTCCCCGGAAACCGATATTTTCCATAAAGGCCGCCAGCTCTATGGCCTGTTTGAAGCTCAACAGAGCCAGCCGGAACCTACGCGTTTGCTGGTTGTTGAAGGTTATATGGATGTGGTGGCCCTGGCACAGTACGGTATTTCTTACGCCGTTGCCTCATTAGGTACCTCAACCACCGCTGACCATATCCAACTGCTGTTTCGGGTTACTGATACCGTTGTCTGTTGTTATGACGGGGATCGCGCAGGACGAGACGCCGCATGGCGCGCTTTGGAAACTGCACTACCTTATATGACAGACGGACGCCAGTTGCGCTTTATGTTTCTGCCTGACGGTGAAGACCCCGACACGCTGGTGCGTAAAGAAGGTAAAGAAGCGTTTGAAGCGCGTATGGAACATGCCCAACCGCTTTCTACGTTTCTTTTTAATAGCCTGATGCCACAGGTCGATTTAAGTTCTCCTGACGGGCGTGCGCGCCTGAGCACCCTTGCATTACCCCTGATTAGTCAGGTACCTGGTGAAACTTTACGCATTTACTTGCGTCAGGAACTGGGTAACAAACTGGGTATTCTGGATGATAACCAGCTTGAAAAGCTGATGCCTAAGCTGGCCGAGAACAGTACGCCACGCCCAGCTCCACAGCTAAAACGCACAACCATGCGTATACTGATAGGATTGCTGGTCCAGAATCCAGAGTTGGCGCCAAATGTTCCGCCGCTACAAGGCCTGGAACAGGAAAAGTTGCCAGGGTTGAAACTCTTTATCGACCTGGTGAATACCTGTCTGGCGCAACCGGGTTTAACCACCGGTCAGCTTTTAGAGCTATATCGCGGCACCGATGAAGCCGCCACCCTTGAAAAACTCTCTTCATGGGACGATATAGCAGATAAGGACATCGCAGAAAAAACGTTCAACGATGCACTGGAACATATGTTTGATTCCGTACTGGAGTTGAGGTTTGAAGAATTGATGGCACGTTCCAGAACGTCAGGGCTAACGCCTGCGGAACGTGAGGAAGTCCGTGTGATAACACAATCACGCGCGAAAAAGTAAAAGCGTTATCGGTGAAACCAGTGTTCCTGCGGACAGCGCGCAGCTACCGGAGCATACTCTAGTATGTGAGGATAGCGAGCACTGCCCAAGCGGAAAATGGCGAACAAGATAGCCAGCAAGATACCATCGGCTTAACTGCCGAACATTAATCGGGTCCAACCCGAACGCCGCAAGGATGGGCAGCGGCAATAAAATAAGTCAGCCCTCGTTACGTTATTGTTGGCGGTTTCGCCGACCGACACCAACCCTAATACTGAAGTGTGGATACCGTCTTATGGAGCAAAACCCGCAGTCACAGCTTAAACTTCTTGTTACCAAGGGCAAGGAGCAAGGCTATCTGACCTATGCCGAGGTCAATGACCATCTGCCGGAAGATATCGTCGACTCCGATCAGATCGAAGACATCATCCAAATGATCAATGACATGGGCATTCAGGTGATGGAAGAAGCACCTGACGCCGATGACCTGTTGCTTGCTGAAAACTCAAACAACACAGACGAAGATGCGGAAGAAGCTGCCGCACAAGTACTGTCCAGCGTAGAATCTGAAATCGGGCGCACCACTGACCCGGTTCGTATGTACATGCGTGAAATGGGTACCGTTGAGCTGTTAACCCGTGAGGGTGAAATCGATATCGCTAAGCGTATCGAAGACGGTATCAACCAGGTACAGTGTTCCGTTGCCGAATATCCGGAAGCGATCACTTATCTCCTTGAACAGTACGATCGCGTTGAAGCAGAACAAGCACGACTGTCGGATTTGATCACGGGTTTTGTTGACCCGAACGCAGAAGAAGATCTTGCCCCTACCGCCACTCACATTGGTTCTGAGCTGACTAGCGAAGAAAACAGTGAAACTGACGAAGAGGAAGAAGATGAAGACGACGCGGACGATGACAACAGCATCGACCCTGAACTCGCTCGTGAGAAATTTGGTGAGCTGCGTACGCAGTACGAAAGAGCTCGCGATACGATCAAAGCGAAAGGCCGTGCACACGCCGATTCCGCTGCTGAAATCCTGCAACTGTCTGAAGTCTTCAAGCAGTTCCGCCTGGTACCGAAGCAATTCGATTACCTGGTAAACAGCATGCGCGTCATGATGGAACGCGTTCGTACGCAAGAACGTCTCATCATGAGATTGTGTGTTGAACAGTGCAAAATGCCGAAGAAAAACTTCATCACACTGTTCACTGGCAACGAAACCAGCGAAACCTGGTTCAATGCCGCCATTGCAATGAGCAAGCCGTGGTCCGAAAAACTGCATGACGTCTCAGACGACGTACATCGCAGCTTGCAGAAACTGCAACAAATTGAGGAAGAAACCGGCCTGACCATTGAGCAGGTTAAAGACATCAACCGTCGTATGTCCATTGGTGAAGCGAAAGCCCGCCGTGCGAAGAAAGAGATGGTTGAAGCAAACTTACGTCTGGTTATTTCTATCGCTAAGAAATACACCAACCGTGGTCTGCAGTTCTTAGATTTGATTCAGGAAGGTAACATCGGCCTGATGAAAGCCGTTGATAAGTTTGAATATCGCCGTGGTTATAAGTTCTCAACTTATGCGACCTGGTGGATCCGTCAGGCTATCACCCGCTCCATCGCTGACCAGGCGCGTACCATCCGTATTCCGGTGCATATGATTGAGACTATCAACAAACTCAACCGTATTTCGCGCCAGATGCTGCAAGAGATGGGCCGTGAGCCGACGCCGGAAGAACTGGCTGAACGTATGCTGATGCCGGAAGACAAAATCCGTAAAGTGCTGAAAAT
>DATERH010000182.1:0-6384 GCA_035271785.1 Buttiauxella sp. | reverse complement strand
CGCAGTGCTGGACGCGACCAAATGCTGTCGCCTGCCTGCCATTGTTGTGCCAGGGTAATTTTGTATTGGCTGTTAGTGTCGCCAGTTTCCTGGGATTTCACGTTGTCGTAGCCAAGTTCCAGCAAGGTACTCATGATTGGCGTCCATTTGTACATTGGACGCACACCGAGGGTGTACCACTCAGTCCCTTGGTTATCATCCATATCCAGGTTCTGGTACATACCGACATACATCAGATCCCAATCGTCGGCCAAAGTAATTGCGCCGTGGTCGAGGACACGGATCATACTGCCGTCGTTATTAATGCTACCGCCTTCATTACGACCTTTACCATGGGATGTCATAGCATCAGTAGCATACTGGAGCACGAATTTGTTGAAGCCTTTCATCATGCTCTGGGTGTGTTCAAGAGTCCCCATCCAGCCGTCTTTAGATGCGTCTGGTTGCAGATAATAGTCATCAGGAACGTTGGTGTGACCGTAGTCAAGGCCCAGTTCCAGTGTGCCGCCGTCATTGATTTCTAAACCAGACCAACGTACGTCAAAGATGTCGTTCGGCACATCGTTGTTGTAAGTACGGTTACCATTTTCATCAAATTCAGCAGAAGCTGAACTACCACCACCTTCGGTGTTGCGAGTTGCAGCAAAGGCGAGTTTACCCGCGCCAACATCGATGTTTTCCAGACCTGCACCCGGGCCTGAAATATCCCAGTAGTAGAAGTCGGTCATGTGAACGTCATGACGTTGGTAGAAACGCTTACCCGCCCACATGTTTGCGCCAGGAAGTGCGTCGATGAGGTTTTTACCCACCACGTTAAATTCACGGATTGCTGGAGTATTGGTATTTTCCCAGTCATTTAACTGTGAAGAGTTATAGGCAATGTTGGAATCGAAATAGAAGCTCTTATCGCCTTCTTTCCAGACTTCCTGACCTAATTTAATTTCCGCGTAGGTATCACATTCGTTACCCAGACGGTATTTAGATTGAGCCCCAGTTGCCTGGAAACATTGTTGTGGTCCGCCGCTACCAGTCCAGCCGATACCAGAACGGGCATAACCGTGGAAATCTACAGCCAGTGCCTGAACAGACATAACGCCTGCTGCTATGGCAACAGCCAGTGGAAGTTTGCGCAGAGTAATCATCATTCTATCTCCTGAATCATTGCTTTTCTTTTTTATGGGAATGCTTAAACACCTGGCTCTTGATGCAGCCGACGACAAGCAGTGCCATCTTCACGGAACAGATGGCAACGCTCTGGCGGCAAGCCAATAGCGAATGTGGCACCCTCTTTTACCAACACCACGTCATTCTGGCGGTACACCAAGTTCTGACGGATGGCGGGGATTTGGATATGAATCTGAGTTTCATGACCGAGTTGCTCAACCACCTGGATTTCACCTTCCAGAGTGACGTCAGCTATCTCGCTTGGCAGTAGATGTTCTGGGCGAATACCAAGAGACATATTGGCGCCAACATGAACTTCTTTGCTTTCTACCGGCAGCCACACTTGCTGACGGTTTGGTAATTCAACCTGCACCTGATCGATTGCAATGGCGGTGACTTTCACTGGCAGGAAGTTCATTTTTGGTGAGCCAATGAAGCCCGCAACAAAGCGATCTGCCGGATAGTGGTACAGCTCAAGTGGTTTACCGACTTGCGCGACACGACCTGCGTCCAGCACCACAATTTTGTCGGCAAGCGTCATCGCTTCAACCTGGTCGTGCGTCACGTAAATCATGGTGCGCCCGAGGCGTTTATGCAGTCGGGATATCTCAATGCGCATCTGCACACGCAGCGCCGCATCAAGGTTTGAAAGGGGTTCATCCAGCAGGAATACACGGGGTTCAGCCACCAGCGTACGGCCAATCGCGACACGCTGACGTTGCCCACCAGAAAGCGCTTTCGGTCGGCGTTCTAACAGATGCGCCAATTGCAGCGTTTCCGAAACCTGAGTGACTCGTTGATTAATTTCGCTTTTCTTGGCACCAGCCAACTTCAGGCCAAAGGACATGTTTTCTGCAACAGAAAGATGGGGATACAAAGCATAAGACTGGAACACCATGCCGACACCTCGCTCAGCGGGTGGAATGTCGTTCATGCGAGTTTCACCAATGAATAAATCACCACTAGTGATAGTTTCCAGCCCCGCGATCATGCGCAACAGTGTGGATTTTCCGCAGCCTGACGGGCCAACAAAAACCACGAACTCACCTTCCTGGATATCCAGGTTGATATCTTTCGATACCACCACGTCGCCCCAGGCTTTTGTTACGTTCCGTAGCTGTACGCTTGCCATGTACTTCTCCCTTCATTCATTCATTCATTCAGTCACGATGCTAATGGGCAGGTGATTCAAGATGTGTCGAACTATGACGGATCTATACATTTGGTAACTCCTCCACCCTGATGTTTTTTATGGGGGAGGAGGCGGGAGGATGAGATGCAGGTTTCTGCAACCGGTTACAGTCTGCACAACAGATTTTCGTGATCGTGGTTTTAAAATTCCGGGGGGTTTTATGTGCGCCAGTACACATAACTGCCAGTTATGTAATGGAGATCACAGATAAACGAGCTGGGGCGTAGGACTAAGGAGGATGAGAAGCACTTGCCATCTGCGCAAACTGGCAACGTCAATTTGCTCTGCCTACAAACCCAAAATAATTCGAGTTGCATTGAGGCGGTAAGAGAACGAATCCCGATGAGCTTTGTGAACTAAGTGCTTCGGGTGAGTGAGTGCAGCCAACAAAGAGGCGACTTGAAATATGAAGGGTATAAACCACCATTCAAAGGATGGGACTATGAAAATTAAAACCGGCGCCCGCATCCTCGCTCTGTCTGCTCTGACAACGATGATGTTTTCCGCCTCTGCACTGGCAAAGATAGAAGAAGGCAAACTGGTTATCTGGATTAACGGTGATAAAGGCTATAACGGCCTGGCCGAAGTGGGTAAAAAGTTTGAGAAAGACACGGGCATTAAAGTCACCATCGAGCACCCGGACAAACTGGAAGAGAAATACCCGCAAGTCGCAGCAACTGGCGATGGCCCGGATATTATCTTCTGGGCACACGACCGTTTCGGTGGATACGCACAATCTGGCCTGCTGGCTGAAATCGCTCCAGACAAAGCTTTCCAGGACAAACTGTATCCATTCACTTGGGATGCAGTTCGTTACAACGGCAAAATTATTGCCTATCCCGTTGCAGTTGAAGCGCTCTCTCTGATTTACAACAAAGATCTGGTACCGAACCCGCCAAAAACCTGGGAAGAAATCCCGGCGCTGGATAAACAGCTGAAAGCGAAAGGTAAGAGTGCGTTGATGTTCAACCTGCAAGAACCGTACTTCACCTGGCCGCTGATTGCTGCTGATGGTGGTTACGCGTTCAAACTGGAAAACGGCAAATATGACGTGAAAGATGTGGGCGTGGACAGCGCAGGCGCGAAAGCGGGTCTGAACTTCCTGGTCGACATGATTAAAAACAAAAACATGAATGCGGATACCGATTATTCCATCGCAGAAGCAGCCTTTAACAAAGGTGAAACCGCGATGACAATTAACGGCCCGTGGGCATGGTCAAACATTGATAAGAGCAAAATCAACTACGGTGTCGCGCTGCTGCCAACCTTCAAAGGTAAATCTTCCAAACCGTTCGTGGGTGTTCTGAGTGCCGGTATCAACGCGGCTAGCCCAAACAAAGAACTGGCGAAAGAGTTCCTGGAAAACTACCTGATGACCGACCAGGGCCTGGCTGAAGTCAACAAAGACAAGCCATTGGGTGCTGTTGCTCTGAAATCTTACCAGGATCAACTGGCGAAAGACCCACGCATCGCTGCAACTATGGATAACGCCCAGAAAGGCGAAATCATGCCAAACGTGCCGCAAATGTCTGCGTTCTGGTATGCCGTTCGTACTGCTGTAATCAACGCAGTTAGCGGTCGTCAGACTGTTGATGAAGCGATGAAAGACGCTCAGGGACGTATTACGAAGTAAGTATCTGGTCACCCCCCTCCCAGGCTGGAGGGGGAAATAATAATATGGTTGGATACCCAAAATAATTCGAGTTGTATCGCGCGGCAAGAGAATGAGTCCCGATGAGCTTAGTAAACTAAGTGATTCGGGCGAGTTCACCCAGCCAACAAAGAGGCAGCTTGAAGTATGACGGGTATAGAGGGACACCCCATGGATGTAGTTAAAAAGAGCCACTGGTGGCAAAGCGATGTGCTGAAATGGTCAGTCATCGGCCTGATGGGCCTACTGGTAGGTTATCTTGTTGTAATAATGTACGCCCAGGGGGAGTACCTGTTTGCCATAATGACGCTGATTTTAAGCTCACTTGGCCTCTATATTTTTGCCAATCGTAAGGCTTATGCCTGGCGTTATGTTTACCCTGGAATGGCCGGTATGGGGCTGTTTGTCCTGTTCCCATTGATTTGTACCATTGCCATCGCCTTCACCAACTACAGCAGCACCAACCAACTGACCCAAGAACGGGCGCAGGAAGTGCTGATGGACCGCCAATATCAGGCGGGCAAAACCTTTAATTTCGGCCTTTACCCAGCGGGTGACGAGTGGCAACTGGCCCTCACCGACGGTGAATCTGGTAAGAATTTTGTCTCTGACGCCTTTAAATTCGGCGGTGAACAACATCTGAAACTGAAAGAAGCGGATGCACTGCCTGCTGGCGAAAAAGCAACTCTGCGTGTCATTACGCAAAACCGCCTGGCGATGACCCAAATCACCGCCCAAATGCCTGATGAAAGCACGCTGACGATGAGTTCCCTGCGCCAGTTCTCTGGCACACGGCCACTGTATACGCTGGCAGATGACGGTGAACTGACTAACAACCAAAGCGGTGTGAAGTACCAGCCGAATAACAACATTGGTTTTTATCAATCAGTTAACGCTGACGGTAGCTGGAGCGACGAGCAATTAAGCCCAGGCTACACCGTGACCATCGGCTGGAAAAACTTCCTGCGCGTCTTCCACGATGAAGGCATCCAAAAACCGTTCATGGCGATTTTCGTCTGGACGGTGATCTTCTCAGTCCTGACGGTGATTCTGACCGTGGCTGTTGGCATGATTTTAGCGTGCGTCGTGCAGTGGGAATCCCTGAAAGGCAAAGCGATTTATCGTGTAATGCTGATTCTACCGTACGCAGTCCCATCGTTTATTTCTATTTTGATTTTCAAAGGGTTGTTCAACCAAAGTTTCGGTGAAATCAACATGATGTTGAGCTCACTGTTTGGTATCAAACCCGCCTGGTTTAGCGACCCGACCACCGCGCGTTCAATGATAATTATCGTGAATACTTGGCTCGGTTACCCATACATGATGATCTTGTGCATGGGTTTGTTGAAAGCCATTCCAGATGACCTGTATGAAGCCTCGGCAATGGATGGCGCAGGCCCATTCCAGAACTTCTTTAAAATCACGCTGCCGCTGTTGATTAAGCCGCTGACACCGCTAATGATTGCCAGCTTTGCCTTTAACTTTAACAACTTCGTGCTGATTCAACTGTTAACCAACGGCGGGCCAGACCGCCTCGGCACCACGACACCTGCCGGATACACGGACTTGCTGGTGAGCTACACCTACCGCATCGCGTTTGAAGGCGGCGGTGGCCAGGACTTTGGTTTAGCTGCGGCTATCGCAACGCTTATCTTCCTGCTGGTTGGGGCATTAGCGATTGTTAACTTGAAAGCCACCCGCATGAAGTTTGATTAAGCCTGAAAAAACCAGGCGCAATTGGCGCAGTCAGTTTGAACACGGACTGCGCGGAAAAACCGGAGCGTACACGAAGTACGTGAGGATTTTGAGAACAGCCCAGGTTCAAAATGGCAAGCAAAATAGCCTGGAGCGGTGTTTAGGAGTAATGAAATATTATGGCTATGGTTCAACCGAAATCTCAGAAATTGCGACTCTTCACGACGCACTTACTGTTACTGCTGTTTATCGCGACGATTATGTTCCCGCTGCTGATGGTGATTGCGATTTCACTGCGACCGGGTAACTTCGCCACCGGCAGTCTTATCCCGGATCAAATATCCTGGGAACACTGGAAACTGGCGCTGGGTTTCAGTGTGCAACATGCTGATGGTAGCGTGACACCACCGCCGTTCCCGGTGCTGTTATGGTTGTGGAACTCAATCAAAATCGCGGTAATTACTGCGCTGGGTATTGTGACGCTCTCAACGACGTGTGCTTACGCTTTTGCCCGTATGCGTTTCCCCGGTAAAGCGACGCTGCTCAAAGGGATGCTGATTTTCCAGATGTTCCCGGCAGTGCTGTCACTGGTTGCGTTGTATGCCTTGTTTGACCGCCTCGGCCAGTACGTTCCGTTTATCGGTCTGAATACGCATGGTGGGGTGATCTTCGCCTATCTTGG
>DATERH010000181.1:0-15846 GCA_035271785.1 Buttiauxella sp. | reverse complement strand
AATGACATAGCGGAAGGTTTGCCAGCCATCAGCGCCCAAATCCATCGACGCCTCAATCAAGCTGTACGAGGTACGGCGGAAACGGGCGATGACGTTGTTAAACACAATCACCACGCAGAATGTCGCGTGCCCGACGACGATTGTGAAAAAACCCGGCTCAAAATTCATCATCTTAAAAGCCGTTAACAACGCAATACCGGTAATAATCCCCGGCAACGCTATCGGTAATAGCAACAGTAATGAGATGGCGTTTTTGCCGAAGAATTCGCGCCGCCACAATGCAGCGGCAGCCAAAGTACCGAGAATCAAAGCAAGTATAGTTGCCAGTGCGGCAATTTTAAGTGACAACGTCACTGCATCGAGGATATCCCCGCGTGACGCTGCAACACTGAACCAGTGCAGCGTTAACCCTTTGGGTGGAAAACTGAATGCGGCTTCTTCGGTGTTAAAGGCGTAAAGCGCAATGATCAACAGCGGGAAATGCAGGAAAATAACCCCGCCCCAGGCAGCAATTTTGAGAAGTAACGGTGCGCGTTCAGAGTGCATCGAAGGCCCCTAGTCGTTTCACCAGCGAAAGATAAATAGCGATCAGCACAATCGGCACCAGCGTAAAGGCGGCAGCCATCGGCATATTGCCAATCGCTCCTTGCTGCGAATAGACCATATTGCCAATGAAATATCCTGGCGGGCCCACCAGTTGCGGCACAATAAAATCACCGAGCGTTAGCGAGAAAGTAAATACCGACCCTGCTGCAACACCAGGGATTGCTAGCGGCAAAATTACATGACGGAAGGTTTGCGATGGACGTGCGCCCAAATCCGCCGAGGCTTGTAACAGTGACGGTGGCAACCGCTCAAGGGCGGCCTGAATCGGCAAAATCATGAACGGTAGCCAGATGTAGAGAAACACCAGAAAACGACCAAAACCGGAAGTAGACAGCGTGTTGCCGCCGATTGCCGGAATGCTCAAAATCAGGTTGAGTAGCGGTTCCAGCCCCATATGGTCAAGGAACCACTGCGCCACACCATCACGCGATAACAGTAGCGTCCAGGCATATGCCTTAACAATGTAGCTGGCCCACATGGGTAACATCACCGCGATATAGAAAAACGCTTTAAGCTTGCCCCGGGTGTAACGTGCCATAAAGTACGACATTGGGAATGCCAACACTGCACTGGCGAGTGTCACTGCAATAGCCATTGTCAGTGTACGCAGAATGATGTCGTAATTAGCCGGGTTAAACAGTGCGGCAATGTTGGCAAATGTCAGGTCAGGTGTGACTGACATCGTGAAATCATCGAAGGTATAAAAGCCTTGCCACAGTAGCGTCAGTAACGAGCCAAGGTAAATCACGCCAAACCACAACAGCGGTGGCAGCAATAACAAAGCCAACCAGAATCCAGGGCGTTGCCACAAGAACGTGGCAATACGCCGCATCAGGCGGTTGTCAGGATGGGACGTATGAACACTCATCGCCATTTCATCCTTTTTCTTGCAACAGAACCATCGCCGCGCGGGGCCAAACAGCGGTGACCTGCTGGCCGATTTGATAGCGTTCTTCGCTGATAATCCGTTGTGGGTTCGCCTCACTGACCAGCAGCTCTTCACCCCCGGCAAGACGTAATTCGAGACGAGTAGCCGCCCCTTGATAGTGGATTTCCTGAATCAGGCCGCTAACTCGGATTTCGTTGCTGTGGCTCGGTTCATCACTCAGAACGATATGTTCAGGACGCAGAGAAAACAGCCCTTCTTCACCACATACTTTCCCGGCAAGGGCGGGTTGAAGAACATTTGAGGTGCCCACAAAGCTCGCCACAAACGCAGTGCGCGGCTTCATATACAGCTGGCGCGGCGTATCAACTTGCTCGATACGCCCGTTATTGAACACCGCAACGCGGTCCGACATCGACAACGCTTCGCTTTGGTCATGGGTGACGAAGATAAAAGTGATGCCCAGTTCGCGCTGCAGATTTTTCAACTCGCCCTGCATCTGCTCGCGGAGTTTAAGATCCAACGCACCCAAGGGTTCATCGAGCAACAGCACGCGTGGACGATTCACCAGTGCGCGCGCTAACGCCACACGCTGGCGCTGGCCACCTGAAAGTTGTGACGGTTTGCGGGCATGAACAAAACCTAGCGCCACGCGCTCAAGCGCTTCCTGCGCTTTAGCTAACCGAGTTTTCTTATCAACGCCTTTGACCATCAACCCGTACGCGACGTTTTCCAGCACCGTCATATGCGGGAACAAGGCGTAATCCTGGAAAACAGTGTTTACATCCCGTTGATAAGGCGGCACGTCTTGCGCCGGTTTGCCAAAAATCGCGATTTCACCAGAAGTGACCTGCTCGAATCCCGCAATCAGGCGCAAGCAGGTGGTTTTGCCCGAGCCAGATGGCCCGAGCATTGAGAAAAACTCCCCGTCTTCGATATCTATGGATACGTTATCAACAGCTCGCACATCACCGTAAAAGCGCGACACATTGTGAAACTGCACAGCGTACGGCATAACGCCTCCAGGCTTAACGGCCACCCATGATGGCGATGTAATCCTGGGTCCAGCGACTGTACGGTACAAATTTCCCGCCTTCTGCGACTGGAGTTTTCCAGAACACTATCTTATCGAAGTAATTAAAGCCGTTGGTTTCACAGCCCTTGTCGCCCAGTAATGTACTGGCTTTACACCCTTCAACCACTGCAGGCAGAGAACCGAACCATGCTGCCACATCCCCCTGAACTTTCGGGGTCAGCGACCAGTTCATCCATTTGTAGGCACAGTTCATGTGTTTCGCATCTGCATGGAGCATGGTGGTATCTGCCCAACCTGTTACCCCTTCTTTCGGGAATACCGTGGCAATGGGCTGGCCTTCAGCTTTCAGGGCGTTTGCCTGATACGGCCATGCGCTGGAGGCCACCACACCTTCGTTTTTGAAGTCGCTCATCTGAACGGTGGTGTCGTGCCAGTAGCGGTGAATCAAGCCGTGTTGATCGCGCAAGACTTTCAGCACCGCCTGATATTGCGCTTCCGTCAGTTGGTACGGGTCGGTAATACCCAATTGTGGCTGAGTAGCTTTTACAAATAACGCGGCATCAGCGATGTAGATTGGCCCGTCATAGGCCTGCACGCGGCCCTGATTGGTTTTGCCGTCAGGTAAATCTTGTTTAGCGAACACCACACTCCAGCTATCGGGTGGTGTTGGGAAGGTTTTGGTGTTGTACATCAACAAGTTTGGTCCCCATTGATACGGGGTGCCGTACACTTTGCCGTCGACGTTAAACCACGAGCCTTTTACCAGGCGAGGATCAACGTTTTTCCAGTTTGGGATAAGCTCCGTATTAATCGGTTGCACGCGTTTACCCATAATCAGGCGTAACGATGCGTCACCCGATGCCGTGACCAGGTCATATCCGCCCTTCGCCATCAAACTGACCATTTCGTCGGAAGTGGCTGCCGTTTTCACGTTGACCTTACAGCCGGTCTCTTTTTCGAAATCAGTGACCCAGTTATACGCTTTGTCGGTATCGCCACGCTCGATGTAACCCGGCCAGGCAATAATATCGAGTTGCCCTTCACCGGCATCAATCTTGTCTGGAAGACCCGCCGCCTGTGCAGAAAGCACGGTCAAACAGAGTGTGGAAAGAGACCATATAGCCTGTTTTGTACGCATTGCTGCTACTCCTGTCTGAAAAGGAAAGGCGGCACGCCATTAAGAATCAGTGCCGAAAGTGCAAATAATCCCCGTATAAAAACAATAGTCTGCGTAAATATGGCAAGCGTGCTGGCAACAGGAAATTTCACCAGGTTGTGATATAGGACGCAGTAAACAACATGGCGAGCGTCGCGGTACCAGTAAGATAAGCAGATGATTTTTAAGTGTAGACAAGGTGTAAGCGAAGCGGTGAATCTGTGCTACCGTTTTCGGAAACTATCGAAATTTCATATGGATGGAGGTTAAAGATGCAGGTTGCTCATATCGCCCTATGGACCAATATAATGCTAATCCCCCCGACAAAACCGTTTATCACCCTTTGTCAGCAATCTGAAGGGTTCATGTTGAACATGAACCCTTTTACATCAGCCGTTAGAACGGTCAAATGATCCTTAATCGATCGTCTTTACGCTTTGGCGTTTTTTCATTATGGCCGATATTAATAGCTGCCTAAATATTCCCAGTCTTCATTTGATTTGCGGTTAGACGGGAAGTACCAATAGGTTGGCGTTTTCAGCATGAAATAATCTTGCGTCCCATTATTAGCATTTTTGTACAGGTCACCGATTGTGTTATTAGTGGCATTGCTTCGCCACTGTTTAAACTCAGTCTTGCCGTACCATGACAATAGCTGTTGTTCCATATGTTCCTGCGATGCTCCCACCATTGCTGCGAGCGTTTTTTCATCACCAATATAATACCAGTCTTCATTGGATTGCTTATTAGTTGGGAAATAATGGCCTGAATTATGGGTGCGCTGAAGGAAATACTCCTTATCTTTATTGTATGGGTTTTGATAGACGAAAATCTCTCTATCCTTCGTGGTGCTATGCCTCTGAGACCAGCTAAAAATAGCTGTGCGGGCGAAATATTTCTTCAGCAAATCTTCTGTTGAAAGATTTTTATTGGTATGTGCAAACAACGGTGAAACGTCATGATGGACATATTGCGTCGCTGAACCAACATACCCCCAAACTTCGGTAGATTGCTGATTGGTTGGGAAATACCAGTAGTTATTTTGCTTAAGAATGAAGTAGTCACGGGTTTTCGAGTACGGGTTTTCATAGAAATACAAATCTCCCGGCATACCACTGTCTTTACCTTTTGAGCTCCAGTTTTTAATTTCGCTTTTACCATAAGAGGCGCGAACATCCATTTCGAAGGCTTCGACGGTGGCATAGCTGTGAGGTTTCAGCCGAGAGTTTTGTTCAAACAACAACGTCTGTTCCAGTACCTGAATGAAGCCATCTGATTTCCCGATGACGACAGCAAGCGCAGGCTTAACAGTAGCCGGTTCGATAGCACGCTGATCCAGCAATTCGACCCCCATACTGTCATAACGCTTACTGCCGATTTGCGCCATGAAAATCTCATTTAATGTTTTTTCATTGGTCAGGTATTGCCAGTCTCCATTACTTTGGGTACCGGAAGGATAATACCAGTAACCAGCATGTTTCAGTTTAAAGTAACGACCATCGGTGTCGCGATAAACATCGCCCGCCACGCCGTTTTTATCCGCACTCCAGTTCTTAATTCTTGTTACACCGAAGTATTCATTTCTCCAGGTTTCATAGAGAGCATTGATATCTTCTTGCGGACAGTTAACTGAAACGGATTCCGGGTTACTCGCGGTTTCAACATTGAAGTGGAATTTATTCATCCGCGCGGTGTTATGTCTTGAATTCGCCAGCGGATAACGTTGTTTATGTCTGTCGGCAAAGGTCACTTCCGCCCAGCACTGACCACCTTTAACTTCTTTAGGTTGATAAACATAGCCATAACTGCCGCTCATTGGCGGATAAATATAACCTTTCACCTCTTTTGCAGGGTCATAGAAACCAACCAGTGTAGTGACAGGAACGCCAAATTTAACCGGCTTCGTGCGGGTAGGATCATTGCGCTCAACCATTGCTTTCTTACCTTCATCCCAGATCAGATAACCTGATGATGAAGTCTCAGAAATCACGCCGGTCTTTTCCATTCCAGCCTGAATACGCTTTTGGGAATATCCGGTATACAGCGTATAGGCAGAATAAGGTGAACTGGCTACCCCACCTCCCATTGCGTCATTGTTGAAGCGATAGATACCCGCAAATGGCAGTGTGGTGTAACCTTCAGTCACCGTATTCCCGCTTTTATTCCAGAAAAAGTTTGCGATAAAACGGTTATTAAAGCTGTCCCAGCCCCAGCCCGAATTTTGGTTATGTGTGGACCACATCCCCCGCCAGGATAATGACCTAATCCGTAAGCATGCCCCAGTTCATGGCTGAATTCATTGCCCGTGGTCTGGGTCAATGTTGCCATACCGTTACCACCGCTCATACCATGCTGGACCACGCCATTCTGATAAAAACCACACGCAGTATGAACGGCATAAATATTAAACCACGTGGGTTGCCATTGTGTTGAACCCGCGGAGTCATTAATGCCAAAGTTAGCATTATCTATACCCATAGAAATCAGGTTCTTGGCGATATCTTCACGCATATCACCGCTATACACATCTCCAGTAGTATCGCTTTTATAGTCATAAACCTTACCGCTGGATAGCACAACCTTGGTCAGATGAAGCGGAGAGTAATTGCCGACAATTATGCGTGACACGGGGATTTTCTGAAAATAATCTGCTGCTAACTGGCTGTTGCCCTCCAGTTCATTGAGCTTCGCCGGTTCAGTCAACATCCCCAGGCGGATATTCTGGATCATCACTTCATTTTCTGCGCCCACATCAATATCAGTGAGCTGACCGTTCTGGCCTTTCTCATCCGAAATTGAAATAACCATACCAGGTTCAATCAAATTCCATGGAAGCTTCACGCTGTGCGCATTATCGGAATACACAACGTCGGGATGGGTAGTGTCCGCAGGGCTTGCCTTGTCGCTGGCAGGCAATGCGGCAGGCGGTGAAAGAGTAAACGGACCATGGCTGATGCCTTTTTTATCCGTGACTAATATCGTGTATTTCGTTCCCGTGCTACCTGAAGTCGGGATAAACATAAACAACGTATCGCGAAGACTGACCAGACGAGGCATTTCTTGTGCACTGTTATTCGCAGGATCAATCGTGTGAGTTTGAGCAAACTTCACCTGCCCTTTTAGGTAGCCCGACAGGCTATTAATGGCATCATCTTGCTGATGAAAAACTAGCGGTGCTACGTTGGCACAGGCTGAAAAACTGCCGATACTTATGGCGATTGCCAGAACTGTTTTATTAAAATTCATATTTCGTCCATAAAGTGAGCAAAAATAATGATTGAGATTTAATTATTAAATCCTCACTATTTTCGCCACAAATGAACTTTCACATACTTAATTACACATTAAAAATATTTAACATGTTTATTATGAATATATAGCCAAGCGATATTCGGGGGTACGTGCCGGGAGGGCATAATATTCCAGCTTCCCGGCAGCGTTCGCAGCTTTTGTTTGTCAACCCAGCGCAGCGTTGCGACGACAATTATTGTTTATTTATCATCATGGTGAATAGAAGACGGATGACGACATAACGCATCAACTTTAATATCCATATACGGATACAACGGCAATGCTATTAATAAGTTATGTAATTCCTCGGCATCTTTAACATCAAAAATGCTGATATTAGAATATAACCCGACAACCCGCCAAATATGGCGCCACTTACCTTCCTGCTGTAACTGTTGTGAATAAGCTTTCTCTTTAACTTTAATTTCAGCAACAGTGTCCACAGGCATATCAAGTGGAATATTTACCGTCATCTCTACTTTAAACAACAAGATTATCTCCTTACGCCTTGCGGCAACTCAAATTATTTGAGGTATACAAAATGTTTGTCGGTCAAATCCCCGGCAGACAAAACAGTGTGTTCTGACAATAGAGGTTACCACGACAAAGCGTCAACGGCGGTAATCGAATTACCGTGCGATTACCGCCCGCGTGGCGGCTAAAACATCTGATTTTTGGTGATGCGATACAGCACGTGTCGGCACAATGGCTGGCCTTGCTTGATGGCTGGGTGGCCAAACTCTTCGCAACGACGCATGCCGAGTTTTTCCATCACACGTTGTGACGGTAGATTTTCCAGCGCCCGGTCTGATATTCCATGTTCACTCCTTGATTTGTTGGCGGATCAAATTCGCCAGTGTGGCAACAGCCTGTTTTTCTCGCTCGCCCAGCGCCCATGAGGCATTAAGGCGAAAATAGTTATGCCAGGCGCGTCCGGTGGTAAACATTTTCCCTGGCGCAATACTGATTTTTTGCGCAATCGCCTGTTCGCACAGTTCGCTGGCGTCCATATATTCCGGTAACTCGACCCACAGAAAATAGCCGCTTTCACTGCGGTGAATCTTCACATCACTGGGGAAATGCTGATGCAGCGACTGCCAGGTTTGCTGTTTGCGCTCGGCCAGAATGCGCCGCAGCTTACGCAGATGCGTGTCGTAACGTTTGGTCGCCAGGTAATCCACCAGCGCGAGCTGCATCGGCGAGCTGGTCGAAAGCGTGCTCATCAACTGGAGCTGCTGGATACGACGGGCATGATTCCCCGCCGCCACCCAGCCAATACGAAACCCCGCCACCAGACATTTCGAGAACGATGAACAATGCAGCGTGATGCCCTGTTCGTCATACGCGCGCGCCGGTAACGGACGTTCACGTCCGTAATACAGCTCGCTGTAAACGTCATCTTCAATCAGCGTGACATTATGCTGCTGCAGCAATTCAACCAGCTGCTGTTTCTTTGCAGGTGACAGTGTCACTCCGAGCGGGTTCTGGCTGTTAGTCATCAACCAGCAGGCTTTCACCGGGTAATCATTAAGAGCCTGTTTTAACGCGGTAAGATCGATACCGTTTTGTGGATCGGTAGCGACGGACAGCGCCTTTAAGCGTAGGCGTTCCAGCGCCTGTAACGCGCCGTAAAAACACGGGTTTTCGACAATCACCCAGTCGCCGGGTTCGGTAACAGCTTGCAGGCTGAGGTTCAGCGCTTCGAGTGCCCCCGCCGTGATCACAATTTCATCCGGCGAAACCTGTATTCCCTGCTGCGCATAACGCCGGGCAATGGCGTGTCGCAGCGCTTCATTACCCGGCGGGAGGTTTTCAATCACGCTCATGGCGGTTGCGGTTTTGCTGGCGGTCGCAAGTGAGCGGTTCAATTGCTGAAGCGGGAATAAACGGGGATCGGGGAATGCGGAACCGAACGGCACCACGCTCGCGTCGCAGCTCGCCTGGAGCACATCGAAAATATAGGTGTTGATGTCCACCGCCTCATCGCGCATCACTTTCACGGGTATAAGCGAGCTGCGCGCAGCGGGCCGAGAAGCCACGTAATAACCCGACTGCGGCCTGGCAACAATCACCCCCTGGCTTTCGAGGGTCTGATAAGCGTGGCTGACCGTCATAAAACTCATGCCGCTCATTGTCACTTGCTCACGCAGTGAAGGGAGTTTATCCCCTGCTAACCAGGCGCCAAGAGAAATCTGGTCAATAATTTGCTGCGCAAGTTGTTGGTATTTCTTCATGGTAAACCTGTGCTTGCTGTCTATATCAGTCATCCAAAAATACGACAATTACGACAACTGTTATAGTTAAATAACGTGTTTCTGTTTCTGATTAATCCTCAAGTAACCCTCTAACATAGCCTCGAAGTTATTGTGTTATGAGGTTGCGCATGTTCGGTTTAGACGCTTTTCATTTGGCAAGGATTCAATTCGCTTTTACTGTCTCCTTTCATATTATTTTCCCCGCCATCACCATTGGGCTTGCCAGTTATTTGGCGGTACTTGAAGGGTTGTGGCTCAAATCTAAAAATCCGGTTTATCGTTCGCTTTATGATTTTTGGGTGAAGATTTTCGCCGTTAACTTTGGCATGGGTGTGGTGTCCGGCCTGGTGATGGCCTATCAGTTTGGTACCAACTGGAGCGGTTTTTCGCAGTTCGCTGGCAGCATCACCGGGCCGTTACTGACCTATGAAGTCCTGACGGCCTTTTTCCTTGAGGCGGGATTCCTTGGCGTAATGCTGTTTGGTTGGAAGCGCGTAGGTCCTGGATTACATTTCTTTGCCACCTGCATGGTGGCGCTGGGAACGCTGATGTCCACCTTCTGGATCCTGGCATCTAATAGCTGGATGCACACCCCACAAGGGTTTGAAATCCACAACGGCCAGGTGGTGCCGGTTGACTGGTTCGCCGTGATATTTAACCCGTCATTCCCCTACCGTTTGCTGCATATGTCGGTGGCAGCATTTTTGAGCAGTGCGTTTTTTGTCGGGTCGTCGGCTGCATGGCAGTTGCTGCGTGGCAACACAACTCCCGCCATCAAAACCATGTTTTCCATGGCGCTATGGATGGCGTTAATCGTCGCGCCACTTCAGGCGATGATTGGTGATTTACACGGCCTGAATACCCTGAAGTATCAACCAGCGAAAATTGCCGCCATTGAGGGGCACTGGGAAAACAGACCTGGTGAACCCACACCCCTGTTGCTGTTTGGCTGGTCGGATATGGAACAAGAACACACACTTTATGGGCTAGAAATCCCAGTGCTCGGCAGCCTGATCCTTACCCATAGCCTGGATAAACAAGTTCCGGCGCTCAAAGAGTTCCCAAAAGAAGACCGACCTAATTCCACCCTGGTTTTCTGGTCATTCCGCATTATGGCGGGGCTTGGGATGTTGATGATTCTGGCGGGCGTGCTCAGTTTGTGGTTGCGCTATCGCCAGCGGTTATTCGAGAGTCGCCCGTTCCTGCACTTTATGTTGTGGATGGGGCCATCCGGGCTTATCGCGATTCTGGCAGGCTGGGTAACAACCGAAGTGGGCCGTCAACCGTGGGTGGTGTATGGCTTGCTGCGCACCAAAGATGCCGTTTCAACGCATGGGAATTTGCAGATGAGTATCAGCCTGCTGACTTTCTTTGTGGTGTACATGTCGGTATTTGGCGTGGGTTACAGCTATATGGTCAGGCTTATCAAGAAAGGCCCGCAGCCATTTGATGACAATACCCACTCCGCTCACGGCACCCCCTCTCGCCCGCTTTCGGCGGTAACAGATTCGCTTGAGGAGACACGTTAATGGGCATTGATCTGTCAGTTATCTGGTTTGTGATTATTGTGTTTTCCACCCTGATGTACATCGTGATGGACGGTTTTGATCTCGGCATCGGCATACTTTTCCCGTTTGTGCGCGGAGCGCAAGACCGCGACGTGATGGTCAATAGCGTCGCACCGGTGTGGGATGGAAACGAAACCTGGCTGGTGTTGGGAGGGGCTGCACTGTTTGGTGCTTTCCCACTGGCTTATGCCGTGATTGTTGATGCGCTGACCATCCCGCTATCGTTGATGCTCATCGGCCTCATTTTCCGAGGTGTGGCGTTCGAATTTCGCTTTAAAGCCACGCCTGCTCACCGGCTATTCTGGGATAAAGCTTTTATCGGCGGCTCGATTCTGGCGACGTTTTGCCAGGGCGTGGTGGTCGGTGCAGTGATTTCAGGTTTCCCGGTGACCGGACGCACGTTTAGCGGCAGTCAACTTGACTGGATTACATCGTTTAATCTGTTCTGCGGTATCGGTTTGGTGGTGGCGTATGCGCTGTTGGGCGCCAGTTGGCTGGTGATGAAAAGCGAAGATCCGCTGTTCACAACCATGCGTAACCTAATGAAACCGCTGTTGATCATGATGCTTGTGATCATCGCTGTTATCAGCATCTGGACGCCGCTTACGCACCCGCAAATTGCGACACGCTGGTTTAGCCTGCCGAATCTCTGGTTCCTGTTGCCAGTGCCATTGCTGGTGGTTGCGTGTAGCGCCTTGATATGCAAATCCGTCAGTACTGATAGCAGCTGGCACAGCACGCCATTTTTGCTGACATTAGGTTTAATTTTCCTCGGTTTTAGCGGGTTAGGCATCAGCATTTGGCCATATCTGATCCCGCCATCGATTACCCTGTGGCAGGCAGCCGCCCCACCACAAAGCCAGGGCTTTATGCTGGTTGGTGCACTGTTTATTATCCCCATTATTTTGGTTTACACCTTCTGGAGCTATTACGTTTTTCGCGGAAAAGTCCTGCCTGGTGAGGGGTATCACTGATGAAACAGACTGGGATTCGTGTGTTGTGGATGGTGGTGTTATGGGGCGGCAGTGTTATAGCACTGGCCGCCGTTGGGATGGGTTTCCGGCTCTTGATGTCTTTGGCCGGATTTAAATCCTGATTGTGGCCGTAATCATGTCACTCCGCCCTGTCCTGCGCATGCGGGACATCACTCCTTGCCTGAAACGGCATTGATCTTTACATTGGCGTGCTGAATACCTGTGGGAGAAACGGACATGACTTATACCTGGCTTATTGTGGCAATTATTGCCGAGGTGATTGCAACCACCTCACTTAAACTATCGGAAGGTTTTAGCCGTTTATGGCCGAGTGCCGCCACTATTCTGTTTTATGGTGTGGCGTTTTATTGTTTATCCATCACCATGCGCACCATCCCGACCGGGATCATTTATGCGATTTGGTCAGGTGCCGGGATCGTGTTGATTGGTGCGGTGGGCTGGATATTTTTGGGGCAGAAACTCGACTGGCCTGCCATTGCAGGTATGACACTGATCATTCTTGGCGTACTAGTCATTAACCTATTTTCAAAATCTGTCGCCCATTAATCTTTCTTTTTAATGCCGTGCTGCGCCCTTTCACTGGCAAAAGGGTCGCAGCATGGCATGTTAATCATCACGATATCGCAAACTGAGTTTGATTAAAGATTTCGCACACCACCATCCATTAGCAACTCGCTGCCGACCATAAAAGCGGACTCATCAGACGCGAGAAACACCGCAGCCTTCGCCAGTTCCAGAGCACTCCCCAGGCGGCCAATCGGCACCAACGCGCGGATTTCGTCACGCAGTGCCTGATCCGTTGCCCCATTACCCAGTTTGCCTAAAGCTGGGGTTTCGGTGGGGCCAGGGCTTAATCCATTGACCCGAATACCTTTTGCATGCAACTCACCAGAAAGTGTACGAGCCAGAGACAGAATTGCGGCTTTGCTGGCGGCATACACACTGCTCTGGGGCAAACCAATGTGCGCACTCACCGAACCACAGACAATCACCGAGGACGAGTTAGACAACAGCGGGAGTAATGTCTGAATCAAGAAGAACGGGCCTTTGAGATTGGTATTCATCAGCCTGTCGTAAGTGCTTTCATCCCACTCCTCTAGCGGACGATGCGTGACATCACCGGCATTGACATACAGCACGTCGAGGCGGGGCCACAACTGCGCCAGATTCACGCCCAAAGCACGTTGTTGGCGAATATCATCCGCTTCGCTATGAATAATCTGCACATTACCCAGCGCTTCTTTCGCGGCCAGTAATCCTGCCGGGTTACGCCCGGTTATCGCGACGGTTGCGCCCTCAGCGATAAACTGTCGCGCCGTTTCAAAACCAATGCCGCTGGTGCCACCCGTGATTAATGCGTATTTACCTTCAAGTCTGCCCATTGCCATTACCTTTTTATTGACTGGTCAGGGCATTATTTCCGCTATAGTATCTTTTGGGTAGTAGGCACCAATTGGATACTAAGGCACATGATGGGATGCATTACCCATCCGCAGGGGGAAGGTGTGATAAATAATTTTTCGACATTGCCAGCAGCAGGCCAGAGCTGCCCGATGGTCAGTTTTGTGAATTTGATATCCGGGAAATGGGCCATCCCTATTCTTTATCGACTGATGGTTATCGACGAGCCGGTGCGCTTTAGCGACTTGCAGCGAGCGGTGCATCCCATCACGCAAAAAGAGCTGACACGGCAGTTAAGGCAATTTGAATCAAGAAGATTGGTGACAAGGCAGGTGTTCGCGGAAGTACCGCCGAGAGTGGAATATCAGATAACCGAATTAGGGAAGTCCCTACGTCCGACACTGGATTCACTTGCGCAATGGATGCGGGAAAATAGTAAACATCTGGAAGCATGAATGTGTATAAAAGAAACCTCGCTGATACACTCCACGAGTCATCAGCGAGGGTCATTTTAGCGGTTATTTATCGCCAAAATGGATAACAGTACGAATCGATTTACCTTCGTGCATTAAATCGAACGCTTCGTTGATTTGCTCAAGCGGCATACGGTGCGTGATAAACGGGTCAAGGTTGATTCTGCCCGCCATCGCGTCTTCTACCATGCCAGGTAATTGCGTGCGCCCTTTTACACCGCCAAACGCTGAACCACGCCACACACGGCCTGTGACCAACTGGAATGGACGCGTTTTGATTTCCTGGCCTGCGCCCGCAACACCAATGATGACACTCTCGCCCCAACCTTTATGGCAGCATTCCAGCGCGGAACGCATGACATTCACGTTACCAATACATTCAAAGCTGAAGTCCACACCACCGTCGGTCATCTCAACGATCACATCCTGAATCGGTTTTTCGTGATCTTTTGGGTTGATGCAGTCAGTCGCCCCCATTTCCGTTGCCAGTTTGAATTTTTCTGGGTTGGTATCGATTGCCAGAATACGCCCGGCTTTTGCCTGTACCGCCCCCTGAATCACCGCAAGCCCAATTCCACCCAAGCCAAATACCGCAACGGTATCACCCTCTTTCACTTTTGCCGTGTTGTGCACCGCACCAATACCGGTGGTGACACCGCATCCCAGCAAACAAACTTTGTCTAATGGGGCTTGTTCGTTCACTTTCGCCAGGGAAATCTCCGCGACCACCGTGTACTCACTGAACGTACTGGTACCCATGTAGTGGTAAATTGGCTCGCCATTGTATGAGAAGCGCGTGGTGCCATCTGGCATCAGGCCTTTACCCTGGGTGGCGCGTACTGCCTGGCAGAGGTTGGTTTTGCCCGATTTACAGAACTTACATTCGCGACATTCTGCGGTGTACAAAGGAATAACGTGATCGCCGGGTTTCAGGCTGGTCACGCCCTCACCGACTTCCACGACAATTCCGCCGCCTTCATGCCCCAGCACCGCCGGGAAAACGCCTTCAGGATCATCACCTGATAACGTGAACGCATCGGTGTGGCAAACACCGGTATGGGTAATCTTGACCAACACTTCGCCTTTTTGCGGCGGCGCGACATCAATTTCAACGATTTCCAGAGGTTTGCCTGGACCGAATGCTACAGCAGCACGTGATTTCATATTCTTTTTCCGTCGTCAGGTGAATGTGAGTTTTATTTTAGATAAGAGCGGATTAAATGGCCGACTTCTGTCATTCGCAACGCACGCTGATCCTCGGAGGTTTCCCCTGCGACCAGTTCGTCTTTAAGGTGGATTTCCATCATCTCAGCCATCAGGCCATTCGCCGCACCACGTACAGCGGCAATTTGCTGCAAGATGGCAATACACGGGTCGCCATTTTCCAGTGCGCGCTCTATCGCTTCCGTTTGCCCGCGAATCCGGCGCACACGTGTCAGAATACGTTTTTTGTCTTCAGGTGAATGTGGCATAGCGACCTCAATATACTATAGGGGGGTATGGTACACTGGTTTTCAAATTATTGAAGAAATAATATTTTATATAGACATCAATGAATTATAGACAATCGATAACCCCCCTTCTGAAACCAGCAAAACGAGCATCAAATAGCTCACAAAATGAACAATTCTGGTTTGCCGTGCTCTAATTATATGGAATGTAAAAAAGGGTTCTGAATGACCCGTCGTTGCTTCAGCTTCATATTGGAGGACAAGATGAAAAAGCATGCAGAAAAAAGAAGAGCAGGTTCTATTCTGGAAGTGAGATGCTTACTCTTTGCTGCTCATCCTGTTTGTATTCATAGAGTTGCATTTGATGATGGCAAATTTGCGGTAGTGCGCTGCGTAACCGATGTTTGCCTTGCTCCCGGACACTCTCTCACCAGGGATGCGCAAGGCTGGCACTATGATGAGAGAATCGTGAAACTGCTGCCTTTTGAATACGTCGGTCAAACAGAATCTGACCGAGGGTTTATTGAATACCAGTAACGCATCTTATTTCGCCCGCCAATTACCGCATTGTTATTGCAGGTTCAGTGTTTTTTACCCGGCATCATGCGCAGCAATGTGTTGTCTTTCCACACATAGTGGTGGAAAAGAGCCGCAAAAGCATGAATGCCGATGACGAAGTAGCCGGTATTGGCAATAAGCTCGTGGTAGCTTTTGATGGTGAATTCCAT
>DATERH010000180.1:0-7500 GCA_035271785.1 Buttiauxella sp. | reverse complement strand
ACCTGCTCGGCGTGCTGATTGACCTGACGCAGTGTTTCCGCACCGTAGAGATGCTGGCTGCCAATTACAAACCACACTTCATATTGTTCAAAAATGTTCATCGTCATGTCCTTAATGGGTCACGGTGGCCTGGGCTGCAGAAGTCACCGCAGCAGGGGCAGAAGGGAGATAATGTTGTTCTGCGCTAACAGCCCAAAGCTGATAACGACGGTAAAGTTGTTCAAAGCGCTCGGCGCGTTGAGGGATAGGTTGCAACGTGTTTTCTATTTGGCTGGCCATTGCCTGCTGCGCTTTGGAAATATCAGCATGTTTTCCGGCAGCAACGGCGGCAAAAATGGCAGCACCTAATGCGCAACACTGATCCGAGGCGACAATCTGCAAGGGGCGATTTAAGACGTCGCAGCACACCTGCATGATGACCGGTGATTTACGGGCGATGCCGCCAAGCGCCATCACGTTGGTGACTGGGATCCCTTGTTCGGTAAAGCACTCCATAATCGCGCGGGCACCAAAAGCCGTGGCGGCAATTAACCCACCGAACAGTGCAGGCGCATCGGTTGCCAGATTTAAATCTGTAATCACGCCTTTCAGACGCTGATTAGCATTCGGTGTACGGCGGCCATTAAACCAGTCGAGCACCACCGGCAGATGTTCCAGAGAAGGGTTTTTCGCCCAAGCTTCAGTCAGCGCGGGGAGCAGTTGTTTCTTGCTGGCATTAATCTGTTCGCGTAATTCAGGATGCTGTTGTGCCAGTTGTTCCAGCGGCCAGCCCAGTACGCGTCCAAACCAGGCGTAGATATCGCCAAACGCAGACTGCCCGGCTTCGAGGCCGATAAAATCGGGTACCACGCTGCCGTCGACTTGCCCACAAATCCCTTTCACGGCACGCTCGCCGACGGTCTGTTTGTCGGCAATTAAAATGTCGCAGGTGGAGGTACCGATGACTTTCACCAGCGTGTTCGGTTGTGCCCCAGCACCCACTGCACCCATATGGCAGTCAAACGCACCACCGGAAATCACTACGTTTTGTGGCAAACCAAGACGCTCAGACCATTCGGCGGAGAGATTTCCCACCGGAATATCCGCAGTCCAGGTTTCGGTAAACATCGGGTAAGCCAGATTCTGGTTGATAACCGGATCTAATTCGTCAAAGAAACTGGCTGGCGGCAGACCACCCCAGCTTTCATGCCACAGAGATTTATGCCCGGCGCTACAGCGGCCACGGCGAATATCTTGCGGGCGAGTGGTGCCGGAAAGCAGCGCAGGAACCCAGTCACAAAGTTCAATCCACGACACTGCAGCCTCAGCCACTTTTGCGTCAGCGCGAGTGACATGCAGAATTTTCGCCCAGAACCATTCGCTAGAATAAATACCGCCAATGTAACGGGAATAGTCATTGCTCCCGGGCTGATGGCACAAGCGGGTAATCGCTTCAGCTTCTTCAACCGCGGTATGATCTTTCCACAGAACAAACATGGCGTTGGGGTTGTCGGCAAACTCTGGCTTTAGTGCCAACACATTGCCTTCGGCATCAATGGGAGCGGGTGTTGAGCCGGTGCTGTCAACGCCAATGCCACACACTCGGGCGCGTTGTTCGGCTGTCAGTTCGGCGAGAACGGCTTTTACCGCCCGTTCCATGGATTCAATGTAGTCCCGAGGATGGTGGCGAAACTGATTGTTAGCGGCGTCGCAGTAGCGATTTTCTTGCCAGCGGGGATACCACTCCACGCTAGTCGCAAGTTCTGCTCCATTTTCGCAATCTACAGCCAGCGCACGAACAGAATCACTACCAAAATCGAGGCCCAGCGCGATCGACATTTTTAAACTCCCTGACCTGGTTATCTATGAAAATGACATTAGTTTTTATGCAGAAAAACAGTCAGGTCGTATTCGCTGTAGTTATGGAGAAATGTGCTGTGCCTTTGAGAAGTGTGACGCCCCGCAAATAATTGATGTGGACATTTCTGCTACTTTTATAAACACTTTGGTTATCTTCACAAAAGCTAATAATTGCCAGGCAAAAAGCATAGGTTCAGGTAAATTGCGGCTTTATGATGAGTATCTGACGGTTTATGGTTCAGGCAGTGCTGCTCTGGCAAGGATTAGCACGGATATGGACAAATTGTTTCTGTTATCCCATTTGAATAGCGAGCTTGATGATGCCTGAAATGCAAAATGACCCCTTGTTGCCGGGGTACTCTTTTAACGCGCATTTAGTCGCAGGATTAACGCCGATTGAAGCTGAAGGTCCGTTGGATTTTTTCATCGACAGGCCATTGGGAATGAAAGGTTACATCCTGAATTTAACGGTGCGTGGTGAAGGTGTTATCAATAACCAGGGGAAAAATTACGTCTGCCGCCCGGGCGACATTTTGCTATTTCCGCCGGGTGAAGTGCATCACTATGGTCGTTCTCCGGACAGTAAAGAGTGGTACCACCAATGGGTTTACTTTCGCCCACGGGCTTATTGGCAAGAGTGGTTAAACTGGGATCCTATCTTCGCGCACACCGGGTTTTTCCGCCCGGATGACACGCATCAGCAAAGTTTCTCTCAACTGTTTGGCCAGATTATTGACGCCGGGCAGACAGAAGGGCGCTACGCCGAACTGCTGGCGATTAATCTGTTAGAGCAGCTGTTGTTACGGCGAATGGAAGTCATGAATGCCTCGCTCAATCCTCCGCTCGATAACCGTGTACGCGATGCCTGTCAGTACATCAGCGACCATCTTGCCGATAACCATTTTGATATCGCCAGCGTCGCACAGCACGTCTGTTTGTCGCCGTCACGTTTGTCGCATTTGTTCCGCCAGCAGCTTGGAGTCAGCGTTTTGAGTTGGCGTGAAGACCAGCGCATCCTTCAGGCCAAATTACTGTTAAGCACCACTCGCATGCCGATTGCCAGCGTAGGGCGCAATGTCGGTTTTGAAGACCAGCTCTATTTCTCTCGTGTATTTAAGAAATGTACGGGTGCCAGTCCAAGCGAGTTTCGTGCAGGATGTGAATGATCATACCCTTCGTACTTCAAGCTGCATCTTTGTTGGCGGCGTTTACTCGCTCTCTTGCCGCCGCGATGCAACTCGAATAACTTTGGGTATACTTGAGTGGTACAAATCATGTCTTGACGCCTCAATCCACACTCAGGAGAATCGCTAACTCGTTACTCGACGGATGCTTTATGGAAGCTTTGCTGGAACACTTTATTACTCAGTCAGTAATGTATTCGCTTTTTGCGGTGATGTTGGTGGCTTTCCTGGAATCACTGGCGCTGGTCGGGCTTATCCTTCCTGGTACCGTGATGATGGCGGGGCTCGGTGCGCTGATTGGTAGTGGTCAGGTCGGTTTTTATCATGCCTGGGGGGCGGGAATTGTCGGTTGCTTACTTGGCGACTGGATTTCGTTCTGGCTGGGTGGCCGTTTTAAGGGGCCGCTGCATCGCTGGTCGTTTATGAAAAAGAACAAAGCGCTACTGGATAAAACAGAACATGCCATGCATCAGCACAGCATGTTGACTATCTTGATTGGCCGCTTTGTTGGCCCGACACGCCCACTGGTGCCAATGGTGGCGGGCATGTTAGACCTACCCGTGTCGAAATTTATCATCCCGAATATTATTGGCTGTATTTTCTGGCCACCTATCTATTTTTTGCCGGGGATTTTGGCTGGCGCCGCGATAGATATTCCTGCGGATATGCAGAGCAGCAGCTTTAAATGGCTCTTGCTGCTGGTGGCGTTGATTATCTGGTTGGCGGCATGGTTATGCTGGCGTTGGTGGCGTAGTGGCAATGCGAACCACGACCGCATAACACCGTATTTGCCTCGCACACGTTTGCACTGGTTAGCTCCCACTATGGCGGTGTTGGCTGTGGGAAGTTTCGTGGCAATTCAGATGCACCCGTTAATGCCGATTTATCGTGATATTTTGTGGAAGGTCCTTAACGCTAGCGCTTAATTCCTGACGCTAATCCCCAACAGTGCAGACGCACTGGCTTCTCCGCTCAATAAGGTTGTCGTGTCGCCATCCCAGGCGATACGGCCATCGACTACCACCAGGCTTCGTGGCGCAATTCTAACCGCATCTTCAATACTGTGTGACACCATCAGCAGCGTGAGTTGCTGTTGATGACATAGGGTATCGAGCAGTTGCAGCATTTCCTGGCGCAGTGCTGGGTCGAGTGCCGAAAATGGTTC
Source organism: Buttiauxella sp. (assembly GCA_035271785.1). Taxonomy (GTDB): domain Bacteria; phylum Pseudomonadota; class Gammaproteobacteria; order Enterobacterales; family Enterobacteriaceae; genus Buttiauxella. The sequence goes on along the minus strand of DATERH010000180.1, from coordinate 3,312 downwards.
ATCGAGCAGCAAAATAGGTTGTTCACGCACCAGACAACGAGCGAGGGCGACACGCTGACGCTGACCGCCTGAGAGTTGTGACGGAAGCCGGTCGAGTAATTCACCGATTGCCATTTGACTGGCAATTGTGAGCAGGCGTTGTTGTTGTACGGCACTGAGTTTAAGCCCAGGATTTAAACCAAGACCAATGTTTTGCCGCACAGTCAGATGGTTGAAAAGATTGTTCTCCTGAAAGAGCATCGACACTGGGCGTTGTGCGGGAGCTGTTCGCGTGTGCTCCTCGCCATGCAGCATAATCTGCCCACTGGCGGGGTTCAGAAAACCAGCAATCAAACTGAGCAGCGTACTTTTCCCCGCCCCGCTAGGCCCCAGCACCGCAACACGTTCTCCTGCGTTAATCTTCATCGAAAAACGCATCGGCAAATGGTGATAGAGCCAGGTTACATCAGTTAGTGTTAGCATTCCCTTTATCCTTCAAGTTGCAGGTGTGTTGGCTGCTTTCATTCATCCAGATCACATAGTTTTCTATGTTCCCAGGCTTCATTCACTTGCCGCCTTCCTGCAACCTGCATCATTTTGGGAATAGTGTCCCGGAAGTTTTTCAATCAATGTGAATAAAGAAAAGCACAGAATCAGCAGGATAAGCGCGGTTACGGCTCCATCCTGGCTGCGATATGAACCAATTTGTTGATAGAGATAAAACGGCAGGGTGCGGAAATCTTCATTGCCAAACAAGGCCACGACACCGAAATCACCAATCGATAACACGCAAGCAAACGCCAGTGCCTGTGCAAGTGGGCGCTTGAGCGCGCGCAACTCTATGTAACGCAGGCGGTTTATGCCACTAATATTCAGCGACTGGCACAGCCGTGTGTAGCGTTCCGCAACATCCAGCATCGGGTTTTCCAGCACTTTTAGCGCGTAGGGAATCGCCATTAACGCATTAGTGAAAATCACAATGCCATCAGGCGATTGCGGTAGACCGACAGTGTTATTGAGCAGCAAGAAAAAGCCTGTCGCCAGCACAATGCCAGGCATAGCCAGAATCAGCATGCCGCTCAGCTCCAGCGCCTGGCCTGCAAAAGCGCGGTTGCGCAGGCGTAACTCCCGCGAACTCCACAGCAACATCACCGTGATGACCACGCAGATAAGCCCTGCGCCTACGGCAATTCTTAATGAAGTCAGCAGAGCCTGCCAAAGTACCGCTTGTGACAGTACTGAGCTAAAGCCACTATTGATGCCATCAATAATTACCGCCAGCAACGGCGGTAATAACAGCAATAACGCGAGCGAAATTAACAGCCCGTCGCACAGCCTGCGGCGCGGATTATCCTGCGGATCGCACCAGCCCTGCATCTGGCTGATGCCCACCGGAATCGCTTTGCTAAGCCGCTGGCTCATCAACACCAGACCTAAACAGCAAACCATCTGCACCATGGCAAGCAGCGCTGCACGGGCGGGATCGTAGTCGTAACTCAGCGCCTGGAAAATAGCCAGTTCGATGGTGGTCGCTTGCGGTCCACCGCCCAAGGAAAGCACGGTGGCAAAGCTTGCGAAACAGAGCATAAAAATCAGCGCGGCGGCGGGGAGAATCTGGCGTCGTAACCAGGGCCATTCCACAAAGCGGAAGAAATTCCAGCCCTGCATTCCCAGTTGTGCGGCGACCTGGCGCTGTTCGCTGGGGATGTTTTCTAATGCCTGAAGCAGCAGGCGTGTTGCCATCGGCAGGTTAAAAAAGACGTGGGCTAATAAAATGCCTTTCAGGCCGTACGGCGAGAAACTCCAGTCGATTCCCAGCCAGGCGCAAAGCGAGGCCAGCCAGCCTTCGCGCCCGTAAACCGTCAGAATGCCGAACACCGCAACCAGCACCGGCAGCACCAGCGTCATCGCGCACAGGCGCAGCAGCGCAAGCCGCCCGGGGAAGCGGCGGCGGTAAAGGGCGCGAGCGAGAAATATCGCCGGGAACACGGAAAGTGTTGCCGAAAGAAAGGCCTGCCAGAACGAGAAACGCAGCACGTGCCACAAATAGCTGTCCTGCACCAGGGCGCGGATATCCGTTTGCGGTGCGTTAAACCACAACGCTATAAATGCCGCCAGGGCTACTGCCACCACCAGTGTGGCGGCACATAGCCCTGGAATCAGCCAGCCGGGAATTAGCGGCTGACGGCGCGTTGCCATTCGCTAATCCAGCTGGCGCGTTGTGCAGCGACTTCTTGCGCGCTGTACTCCAGCGTGTTCTGCGGTTTTACCAGGCCGTTAAAGCCTTCAGGCAATTTCACGTCGGTCACTGGATACATCCAATTGCCGGTAGGAATGGTGTTTTGGAAGCCCGGTGAGGTAATAAATTTCATGAATTTTTCAGCCAGTTCTGGATGTTTGCTTGAAGCCAAACGTCCGGCAACTTCCACCTGCAAATAATGGCCTTCGCTGAAATTCGCCGCCGCGTAGTTATCTTTTTTCTCGTCGATAATGTGGTACGCAGGTGAAGTGGTGTAGCTCATCACCAAATCGCCTTCGCCTTTCAGGAACAGGCCGTAAGCCTCAGACCAGCCTTTGGTGACGGTTACGGTTTTTTTCGCCAGTTTTGCCCACGCTTCAGGGGTTTTGTCGCCGTAGACTTTTTGCATCCACAACAGCAAGCCTAGCCCTGGCGTACTGGTGCGTGGATCCTGATAAATCACTTTCCATTTCTGGTCACTTTCTACCAGCTCTTTCAGGCTTTTCGGCGGGTTTTTCAGCTTGTTTTTATCGTAGACGAAAGCGAAATAGCCATAATCGAACGGGACAAAAGTATCGTTTGTCCAGCCACCAGGGATCTTCAAAGTACTGGTGTCGATTTTGCCTGGCGCAAATAATTTGGTCTGCTCGGCGGCAGCTAGCAGGTTGTTATCCAGCCCCAGAACCACGTCGGCTTTACTGTTTTTACCTTCCATTCGCAGACGGTTGAGTAGCGAAACTCCGTCCTCGAGTGCGACAAATTTCAGCTCACAGTTACAGTCAGCTTCAAAGGCTTTTTTCACCGCAGGACCCGGACCCCAGTCGGCAGCAAAAGAGTCGTAGGTATAAACAGTCAGCAGGGGTTTGGCAAAAACAGGAGCGGCGATAAGAGCCAATAACGGCAATAATTTTTTGAACACTTTGCACCTCTTGGAATTAGGGGGGGCAAAGGATTTTGAGAATTGAGCCCCAAATCCCTTCGCCGGCGTTATCCGGATCAGGTTCGACGGGTATTATCTCAGCCAGACTTTCGTCTTAGCACCCCGTTGAGAACGCGTGCATTGTAGTAACTTTGTGAATAATTCGAAAGTATTA
>DATERH010000179.1:0-12197 GCA_035271785.1 Buttiauxella sp. | reverse complement strand
TTACAGAATACGGTTACGAAATATGATCCGCAGTATGACCGCCTATGCCCGACGTGAAGTAAAAGGCGAATGGGGCAGCGCCACCTGGGAGTTACGTTCGGTAAACCAGCGTTATCTCGAAACTTACATCCGTATGCCGGAACAGTTCCGTAGCCTCGAACCTGTGGCTCGCGAGCGTATTCGCACCCGTTTAACTCGCGGCAAAATCGAATGTAATTTACGTTTCGAGCCTGATACACGCGCACAAAGCTCTTTGCTGCTCAATGAAAAACTGGCTAAACAACTGGTTGAAGCGGCGAATTGGGTAAAAATGCAAAGCGACGAAGGTGAAATCAATCCGGTTGATATTTTGCGCTGGCCGGGTGTGATGTCCGCTCAGGAACAAGATCTAGATGCTATTACCGCTGAAATTCTTGCAGCACTTGATGGTGCCCTTGATGACTTCATCATTGCCCGTGAAACAGAAGGCCAGGCACTGAAACAGCTTATTGAGCAACGTCTTGAAGGTGTCAGTGGCGAAGTGATTAAAGTTCGTGCTCAAATGCCTGAAGTCCTGAAATGGCAACGTGAGCGCCTGGTTGCGAAACTAGAAGATGCGCAAGTTCAGCTTGAAAACAACCGCCTGGAGCAAGAGCTGGTCTTAATGGCTCAGCGTGTCGATGTTGCCGAAGAGTTGGACAGGCTAGAAGCTCATGTCAAAGAAACCTACAACATTCTGAAGAAAAAAGAGGCGGTTGGCCGTCGTCTCGACTTTATGATGCAGGAGTTCAACCGCGAGTCGAACACTCTGGCATCAAAATCAATCAATTCAGATGTGACCAATTCAGCCATCGAACTGAAAGTGCTGATTGAACAGATGCGTGAACAGATTCAGAACATCGAGTAATTTTCAGCTTTAACGTTCTTAGCCCGCGCCAGGCGGGCTTTTTATTGCCCCCGCCTTAACCCTAATAAAATTAATCCATTTCAAATTTACAAGTTAGAAAAAAACCGTACCAACCTGTCAAAAGTGAAATATAAGCATTAGAAAATCTAATCAAAAAACCATCACTTTAGAAAAAATCAATCGTGATACTGTTCACAAAACGCTACCCTCGCAACGTTTCCTCTGGGGGTACCAATGCTGTTACATATTCTTTATTTGGTCGGCATTACTGCCGAAGCAATGACCGGCGCATTAGCCGCTGGCCGCCGCCGTATGGATACTTTCGGCGTTATAATCATTGCGACAGCCACAGCCCTTGGTGGCGGTTCGGTACGCGATATTCTTCTCGGACACTACCCTTTGGGTTGGGTGAAACATCCAGAGTATGTGGTGATTGTCGCAATCGCAGCCGTGCTAACTACCGTGTTTGCTCCCGTCATGCCTCATCTGCGCCGCCTTTTCCTGGTCCTTGATGCCCTTGGGCTTGTGGTGTTTTCTATCATCGGGGCGCAAATAGCGTTGGATATGGGCGAAGGCCCCATCATCGCTATCATTTCAGCCGTTGTTACGGGTGTATTTGGCGGTGTGTTGCGCGATATGTTTTGTAAGCGTATTCCTCTGGTGTTCCAGAAAGAACTCTATGCCGGCATCGCTTTCGCCTCCGCAGTGCTTTACATCGTTCTGGAACACTACATTTCGAACCAGGACGTCGTGATTATCTCCACACTCCTGTTCGGTTTCACCCTGCGCTTACTCGCGTTACGCCTGCGCCTTGGATTACCTGTGTTTCATTACAAACACGCGGACCATTAATCGGCAAATCCCCGAATACCCTGCTCTGCCAGAAAAACTACCAGCGCAGCAATTTGGGGATGATTGACAAATTCCACCAACTTTTTAGCTCTTACCGCACCAATACCCGGCAGTTTTTGCCAACTATGCTCATCTCGTGCAACTAAGTGCGACCACTGTGAGTCGGGTAGCGTGGAAAATACCGCCCGGGGTAGCGGCAAACCAAACGCGAGCAGCCACCGATTGAAGGGTTGTTGCCGAACTTGCGAGAATTGCTGCCAAAGATGGGTCGCTCTGGCTGGAGAAATTCCGCTAATCTGCAGCAACTCCTCCTGAGTCACCGTTAGCCAGGAAAAAATATGTTTCAGGCTGAGACTCTGTTGGATCTGCTGCCACGTGCGCACGCTCACTCCATTTATATTCAGAACCTCTGGAGCGCTAATCCAGGCCAGGCGCGCAATAAATTGCTCGCGACACCAGACTTCGAAAAAAAGGCAGCTCAGCGGTGTGACCATTTTGTCTGTGGGGAGCTGCGGTTTGTTGCGTTGGCTTACACGCCATACCACTTCATCGACGCGCGGAATTCCTTGCCCAGCAAGACTCACCATTACCTGATCGCCCAAGGCAATATCCAGAGTTTGCCAACGTTTGACTGAACCGATGTTTACCCGTTTAACCTGTTTATCATCTATCTGTAGAGGATTGAGTCTGAGAACAACGGAAACTTTCCCTGTGCGCCCTAGCGTAAATTGAATGCCCTTAACTTCGGCAATTTGCTGGGCTGGCGGGAATTTCCATGCAATCACCCACGTTGCTTTACCTGGAAGCCAATATCTCGCCGCAGGCTCTAATGCCTCACGAACCACAATACCGTCAGTTACAAAAGGAAGGGGCGTCGTAAACAAGGACTCCCGCAACAATTCGATTTGCTCCACTGAGCTAACAGATGTTGACCACATTTTGGTTAGTGGAAAACCAGCCTGAGCGAGCGTCTCTAACTTCATATTCATATCAGCAGGACCGTCTGGCCACGCCCAAATGAATATCCCCAACTCTTTGAGCAGCGCTGGGTCGCTTTGACTCATCATGGCGCCAGCCACTTTTCCTCTGGCATTAATACCGCCCATGATTTTCTGTATGTGATTATCTCTTTTCCAGAAAACCTCACCTTGCAACACGCTATTGGCAAGTGGGCCAGAAAGGGTTTTGGGGATTGCAGGAATCATCCTGGACTTTTCTGTCCAGTCTTGCCCTTTCTCCCCATCCCCGCGGCTAAGGAGTTTAACCAAGCGCCCATGCTGATAAACCAGGGTCACCGCCACTCCATCCACTTTTGGTTGCACCCAGAGATCGGTTTTGCTTTTTACCCACAAGGCAACTGCTGCGCTGTCTGGCAGCTTTTTGACGCCGGTATGAGCAATCGGGTGCAACGCTTTTCCTTGAGTGGTTAATTGCGGTTGCTTTGGTTTTTTAGAGGGATGAAAGCAATGCTGCCATTCGTTGTATTGCTCGCGTAGACCATCGTATGTCGCATCACTGACCTCGCTCACACCTTGTTGGTAATAGGCTTGATCCCACTTTATGAGCTTTTCATTCAATTTCGCCATTTCCTGCTGAGCTTGCATCGATGACCAGGCTGGACACGCTGCCGACGCCATTGTGCTCAGCAGCCCCAGCAACCCGATAAGTTTTGTTATCCACTTCATAAGTCCCTCCGTGTAGAAGCGAGGAGAGGTATAACGCCAGGAAACAAGCAACGCGATTGAGTATTAAAAATGATGCGAGGAGCTTTCAGAGGTATTTAACTTGTTGCAGTAACACGAGGTTTTTTTGGAAAACATTACGCAAATTGATAGAAATATTGCCGAGGAACACGACAAATTCTCCGTGACGCGGAGACGGTGTGTATAATAAGCCCGTATACGCACTTCTTTTTATGCTTACCGAATAAGTTAGAACTCATGGCTCAAGGCACGCTTTACATCGTTTCCGCCCCAAGTGGCGCGGGGAAATCTAGCCTCATCCAGGCTTTGTTAAAGACACAACCGCTGTACGACACGCAGGTTTCAATCTCCCATACCACTCGTGGTATTCGCCCGGGAGAGAAACATGGTGAACACTATTTCTTTGTGGAGAAGGAAGAGTTTAAGCAGATGATCGCTGAAGACGCATTCCTTGAACACGCCGAAGTGTTTGGCAATTATTACGGCACTTCACGCCATGCCATTGAACAAGTTCTGGCAACAGGTGTGGATGTGTTCCTGGATATTGACTGGCAAGGTGCGCAGCAGATTCGTGAGAGAATGCCGCAAGCCCGCAGTATTTTTGTTCTGCCGCCGTCAAAAGACGAATTGGACCGCCGCCTTCGTGGCCGTGGGCAAGACAGTGAAGAAGTTATCACTAAGCGAATGGCGCAAGCTGTTGCAGAAATGGGTCATTACGCAGAGTATGACTATTTAATCGTCAATGACGATTTTGACACTGCACTGTCAGATTTAAAAATTATCATTCGTGCCGAGCGTCTACGAATGGGTCGCCAAAAAGCGCGACATGACGCTTTAATCAGCAAACTATTGGCAGACTGAGCCCAGTTTCAGTATCATGCCCAGTCATTTCTTCATCTGTGGAGCATTTTAATTATGGCACGCGTAACTGTTCAGGACGCTGTTGAGAAAATTGGTAACCGTTTTGACCTGGTTCTGGTCGCCGCACGTCGCGCTCGTCAGATGCAAACTGGTGGTAAAGATCCACTGGTACCTGAAGAAAACGACAAAACGACTGTAATCGCACTGCGCGAAATCGAAGAAGGGTTGATCACCAACCAGATTCTTGATGTTCGTGATCGCCAGGAGCAGCAAGAGCAGGAAGCCGCAGAACTGCAGGCTGTTACCGCTATTGCTGAAGGTCGTCGTTAATTAGCCTGCGGGTAGCCCTTGTATCTGTTTGAAAGCCTGAATCAACTGATTCAACATTACTTGCCCGAGGAGCAAATAAAGCGACTTCGGCAAGCATACCTTGTTGCGCGTGATGCTCACGAGGGACAAGCTCGTTCAAGCGGTGAACCCTATATCACCCATCCCGTAGCTGTTGCCTGCATTCTGGCCGAGATGAAACTCGACTATGAAACGCTGATGGCCGCACTACTGCATGATGTGATCGAAGACACCCCTGCCACCTACCAGGATATGGAACAGCTGTTTGGTAAAAGCGTTGCCGAACTGGTGGAAGGGGTATCTAAGCTAGACAAACTGAAATTCCGCGATAAGAAAGAAGCTCAGGCTGAAAACTTCCGCAAAATGATCATGGCGATGGTGCAAGACATCCGCGTCATTCTGATCAAACTCGCCGACCGCACGCACAACATGCGCACTCTCGGGGCATTACGCCCTGATAAACGTCGACGCATTGCTCGCGAAACCCTCGAAATCTATAGCCCGCTGGCGCACCGTCTTGGTATTCATCACCTGAAGACCGAGCTGGAAGAGCTGGGTTTTGAAGCGCTTTACCCGAACCGCTACCGCGTCATTAAAGAAGTGGTCAAAGCGGCACGTGGTAATCGCAAAGAGATGATTCAAAAAATCCTCTCTGAAATTGACGGGCGTTTACAAGAAGCTAGCATTCCGTGTCGTGTTAGTGGTCGCGAAAAACATCTTTACTCCATCTACTGCAAAATGACGCTCAAAGAGCAGCGTTTCCACTCGATTATGGATATCTACGCTTTCCGCGTGATCGTCCATGACATGGATACCTGTTATCGCGTCCTTGGGCAGATGCATAGCCTCTATAAGCCACGTCCTGGACGGGTTAAAGACTATATTGCCATTCCGAAAGCGAACGGATATCAGTCTCTGCACACCTCAATGATTGGCCCGCACGGCGTGCCTGTAGAAGTGCAAATCCGTACCGAAGATATGGATCAGATGGCCGAGATGGGGGTTGCCGCTCACTGGGCTTATAAAGAGCAAGGTGAAAGTGGCACAACGGCACAAATCCGCGCCCAGCGTTGGATGCAAAGCCTGCTGGAGTTACAGCAAAGTGCGGGTAGTTCATTTGAATTTATCGAGAGCGTAAAATCCGATCTGTTCCCGGATGAGATTTACGTTTTCACACCTGAAGGGCGCATTGTCGAATTACCGGCAGGTGCGACACCCGTTGATTTCGCGTATGCGGTGCATACAGATATCGGCCACGCATGTGTCGGAGCAAGAGTCGACAGGCAACCCTATCCGCTGTCTCAGTCGCTCAGCAGCGGCCAGACAATAGAAATAATTACAGCACCAGGCGCACGCCCGAACGCCGCTTGGTTGAATTTTGTCGTGAGTTCTAAAGCTCGCGCTAAAATCCGCCAGATGCTGAAAAATCTCAAGCGTGACGACTCCGTTAGTCTCGGACGCCGTTTGCTAAACCACACTTTAGGTGGCAGCCGTAAATTAGCCGAAATCCCGCCAGAAAATATTCAACGTGAGTTGGAGCGCATGAAGCTCGCCTCACTTGATGATTTGCTGGCTGAAATTGGCCTCGGTAACGCCATGAGTGTCGTCGTCGCGAAGAACCTGCAAGGTGAATCGTCCGGAGTTCAGCAAGGCCACTCACCGTCTCACAGTCATCTACCAATTAAAGGTGCAGATGGCGTTCTGATAACCTTTGCCAAGTGTTGTCGCCCAATCCCTGGCGACCCGATTATTGCACACGTAAGCCCAGGCAAAGGGCTGGTTATCCATCATGAATCTTGCCGTAACATCCGAGGCTACCAAAAAGAGCCTGAGAAGTTTATGGCAGTGGAATGGGATAAAGAGACAGAACAAGAGTTCACCACCGAGATCAAGGTGGATATGTTTAACCATCAGGGTGCGTTGGCAAACCTGACGGCTGCGCTTAATAATGCAGGCTCCAATATTCAAAGTCTGAACACCGAAGAGAAAGATGGCCGCGTTTACAGTGCGTTCATTCGTCTGACTGCACGCGACCGTGTCCATCTGGCGAACCTCATGCGTAAAATCCGCGTGTTGCCGGATGTGATTAAAGTTACCCGCAACCGAAACTAGTGTTATGAATCCTCAACGTTATGCACGTATTTGCGAAATGCTCGCCAGGCGTCAGCCTGATCTGACTGTCTGTATGGAGCAGGTCCATAAACCTCATAACGTGTCGGCGATTATTCGCACTGCCGATGCCGTTGGTGTACATGAGGTCCACGCAGTCTGGCCGGGTAACCGAATGCGCACCATGGCCTCTTCTGCAGCAGGCAGCAATTCCTGGGTTGAAGTCAAGACCCATCGCCATATCGGTGATGCCGTTGCCCATCTCAAAACCAGCGGAATGCAAATCCTCGCGACTAACCTTTCTGATAAAGCTGTTGATTTCCGTGAAATTGATTACACGCGCCCAACCTGCATTTTGATGGGGCAGGAAAAAACCGGTATTACTCAGGAAGCGTTAGCACTGGCAGATCAGGACATCATTATTCCGATGATCGGGATGGTGCAATCGCTCAATGTTTCCGTGGCCTCAGCACTCATTCTTTATGAAGCGCAACGCCAGCGTCAAAACGCCGGAATGTATCAGCGAGAAAACAGTACCCTGCCAGAGTCCGAACAACAGCGTCTGCTGTTTGAAGGCGGCTATCCTGTCCTGGCGCGCGTTTCCCGCCGGAAAGGTTTGCCCTACCCGCATGTGAATCAGCAAGGTGAGATAGAAGCTGATGCCGCATGGTGGGCCACAATGCAATCTGCGGAGTAGTCAGATGAAAGGCCGTTTGCTGGATGCCATACCGTTAAGTACGCTTGCCGGAGTGGGGGCCAGCCAGAGCGGCAAACTGGCTAAGATTGGCCTGTACACTATTCAGGATCTTCTGCTTCATCTCCCGCTGCGCTACGAAGACCGCACTCATCTCTATCCAATCAACGACCTTATGCCGGGCACCCACGCCACAGTGGAAGGTGAAGTGCTGAACTGCAATATCAGTTTTGGTCGTCGCCGTATGATGACCTGCCAAATTTCTGACGGCACCGGCATTCTGACCATGCGTTTTTTCAATTTCAACGCAGCGATGAAAAACAGCCTTGCAGCGGGCAAGCGCGTGCTTGCTTATGGTGAAGCAAAGCGCGGCACTCATGGGCCAGAGATGATTCATCCGGAATACCGTATTCAGGGCGATCTCAGTACCCCGGAATTGCAGGAAACCCTGACACCGGTTTATCCAACAACTGAAGGCATTCGCCAGGCTACGCTGCGCAAACTGACCGATCAGGCTCTGGAGTTGCTGGATACCTGCGCCATTGCCGAGTTGCTCCCTGCGGATTTGAGCACGGGTTTGATGAGCCTGCCAGAAGCGTTGCGCACTTTGCATCGCCCACCGCCGTCAATGCAATTAGCCGACCTGGAAACGGGGAAGCACCCAGCTCAACAGCGATTAATCCTTGAAGAGTTACTGGCGCATAATCTAAGTATGCTTGCGCTCCGTGCGGGTGCTCAGCGTTATCACGCTTTGCCTCTGCATAATCATGACGAATTAAAAAACCAACTGCTGGCGGCACTTCCGTTTAAACCAACGGGTGCGCAAGAGCGTGTCGTGGCAGAGATTGAACACGATATGGCGCTGGATGTACCGATGATGCGCCTGGTGCAAGGCGATGTTGGATCGGGCAAAACACTGGTTGCAGCACTTACAGCATTACGTGCAATTGCCCATGGCAAACAGGTCGGTTTGATGGCACCGACAGAGTTACTCGCTGAACAGCATGCCAACAATTTCCGTCAGTGGTTTGCACCATTGGGTATTGAGGTTGGCTGGCTTGCGGGTAAGCAAAAAGGCAAGGCGCGCATCGCCCAGCAAGACGCCATCGCCAGCGGCCAGGTGTCTATGGTGGTGGGAACGCACGCGATCTTCCAGGAACAGGTACAGTTCTCTCAGCTCGCACTGGTCATTATTGATGAACAGCACCGCTTTGGCGTTCATCAGCGCCTGGCGCTGTGGGAAAAGGGCCAGATTCAAGGCTTCCATCCACACCAGCTAATCATGACCGCGACGCCAATTCCACGCACGTTGGCAATGACGGCCTATGCTGATTTGGATACTTCAACAATCGATGAACTGCCGCCGGGCCGCACGCCGGTAACCACCGTCGCGATCCCTGATTCGCGCCGCAACGATATTATCGAGCGAGTGCGCGAGGCCTGTAGCAATGAAGGCCGCCAGGCGTACTGGGTTTGTACGCTGATTGAAGAGTCAGAATTGCTGGAAGCCCAGGCCGCAGAAGTGACGTGGGACGAGCTAAAAGCCGCCCTGCCAAATCTGAATGTAGGGCTAGTGCATGGCCGTATGAAGCCGCAAGAAAAGCAATCAGTGATGCAGGCGTTCAAAGAAGGTTCGATTCATCTACTGATAGCGACAACCGTTATTGAAGTGGGCGTTGATGTGCCGAATGCCAGCCTGATGATTATCGAAAATCCAGAGCGACTGGGGCTTGCGCAACTCCACCAACTCCGTGGCCGGGTAGGTCGCGGTGCCGTCGCCTCCCACTGCGTGTTGCTATATAAGTCGCCGCTCTCGAAAACAGCACAGCTGCGTTTGCAAGTGTTGCGCGATAGCAACGATGGCTTTGTGATTGCGCAAAAGGATTTGGAAATTCGTGGGCCAGGGGAATTACTCGGCACCCGCCAGACAGGGAACGCAGAGTTTAAAGTAGCAGATTTACTGCGTGATCAGGCGATGATTCCAGAAGTACAGCGTCTTGCACGCCATATCCATGAACGCTATCCGGAACAGGCAACCGCGCTCATTGAGCGCTGGATGCCGGAAACGGAACGCTATTCAAACGCCTGATGACTTAGCCAAATATTGGCAACATCAGATACATCTTGATGACTAGCGCATTGACGATATCAATAAAGAACGCGCCAACCATTGGAACCACCAGAAATGCCATATGCGACGGACCAAAACGTTCGGTAATTGCCTGCATATTGGCGATAGCCGTTGGTGTTGCCCCCAGGCCAAAACCGCAATGGCCTGCGGCCAGTACCGCTGCATCGTAGTTTTTACCCATCAGGCGATACGTCACAAAAATCGCATACAGCGCCATAAAGATGGTTTGTACGGTAAGAATTGCCAGCATTGGTAACGCCAGTGATGCCAACTCCCACAGCTTCAGACTCATCAGCGCCATGGCGAGGAACAGAGACAAACAGACGTTCCCCAGCACCGAAACCGCACGTTCAAATACCCGATAGAAACCGAGCAGAGAGAGCGTATTGCTGAGAATAACCCCAACAAACAACACGCAAACGAACGTCGGTAATTCAAAGCTGGTGCCTTGAATGAGATGCCCCACAAACTTACCAACAGTAAGGCAGATAGCAATCATCGCGATGGTTTCAATCAAAACCATAGAGGTAATCATGCGCCCTACAGCAGGTTTTTCGAAGGCGCTTGGATCAACGCTATCGTCAGGTGTGCCATCCGGTGTGGATGAGTGTTTGACCAAATAACGCGCTACCGGCCCACCAATTAACCCCCCCAGAACCAAACCAAACGTTGCACAAGCCATCGCAACTTCGGTGGCATTCTGGAAGCCATAACGCTCACTAAACAACTTACTCCAGGCCGCACCAGTACCATGGCCACCAGACAGAGTAATAGAACCCGCCAGTAACCCCATTATCGGATCAAGACCTAGCAAGCTCGCCATACCAATACCGATGGCGTTTTGCATAACCAGCAAACCCACCACCACAATCAGGAAAATACCGACAACTTTACCACCAGCACGCAGGCTGGAAAGGTTGGCATTCAGACCGATTGTGGCAAAGAAAGCGAGCATCAATGGGTCTTTAAGACCCATATCAAATTCAAATTCCCAGCCAACACTTTTTTTAAGCACCAGCAAGGCAATGGCAATTAACAATCCACCCGCTACAGGTTCAGGAATAGTGTATTTTTTTAGTAGCGGTATGGTGTGGACCATTTTTCGGCCCAGTAATAACACGAGAGTTGCAGCAACAAGGGTAGAAAGGGTGTCGAGATAAAACATTGAATTGCTCCTGTTCGCGTATATTTCTCACAGACGCTTTTAATTTATCCTTCACTGGATTTTCAGGTTCTAGAAAAATCAGTAGCTGGATTTTAACCAAAAACGAGTCGAAAGTTATATAAAAAGCTCGCTATATATGCTTTTTATCTTAAGAAACATTGTTAGCAAACGTTTGCTTTTACCAATCAGTCCGTTAAAATCACCGCTTTTCACCAAGGGATAATTTCTGATGTCTGTTAATGCAGTTGAGTCTGAAGGTGCGCAACCGATTGCTCAGGCGCCATCCAGTGAATTGATTTACCGCCTTGAGGACAGACCCCCTCTCCCACAAACTCTTTTTGCTGCTGGTCAGCATTTGTTAGCGATGTTTGTTGCGGTGATCACGCCTGCGATGTTGATTTGCCAGGCGCTGGGACTTCCGGCTGAAGATACCCAACACATTATCAGTATGTCGTTGTTCGCCTCAGGTGTGGCATCGATTATCCAGATTAAAACCTGGGGCCCCGTGGGTTCTGGACTGCTGTCAATTCAAGGCACCAGCTTTAACTTTGTTTCGCCGCTGATTATGGGTGGCATGGCATTGAAAAATGGCGGAGCCGACGTTCCGACCATGATGGCGGCCTTGTTTGGCACATTGATGCTCGCAAGCTGCACTGAAATGCTGTTGTCGCGCTTCCTGCATCTGGCTCGCCGCATCATCACCCCGCTGGTTTCAGGGGTCGTTGTGATGATTATAGGTCTTTCTCTGATTCAAGTTGGCCTGACATCTATCGGCGGTGGCTATGCCGCGATGAGCGACCATACTTTTGGTGCACCGAAAAACTTGCTGCTGGCAGGTGCTGTATTGCTGGTCATTATTCTGCTTAACCGCCAGCGCAATGCTTACTTGCGTGTAGCTTCTCTGGTTATCGCCATGGCGGTGGGATATGCGCTAGCCTGGGCTATGGGTATGTTGCCTGACACCCAACCTATGGCAAACACAGATCTGATTATGGTACCAACACCGTTGTATTACGGGCTGGGTATTGACTGGAATTTGCTTATCCCGCTGATGCTGGTCTTTATGGTGACTTCACTGGAAACCATCGGTGATATCACTGCTACCTCTGACGTTTCTGAGCAACCCGTATCCGGGCCGCTGTATATGAAACGCCTCAAAGGTGGTGTGTTGGCTAACGGTCTGAACTCGTGTGTTTCTGCAGTATTCAATACTTTTCCGAACTCCTGTTTTGGCCAAAACAACGGCGTGATTCAGTTGACTGGCGTTGCCAGCCGTTACGTCGGTTTTGTCGTAGCACTAATGCTTGTCGTGCTCGGCTTGTTCCCTGCAGTGAGTGGATTTGTACTACACATTCCTGAGCCTGTTTTAGGCGGCGCGACTATCGTGATGTTCGGCACCATCGCCGCATCTGGTGTACGCATTGTCTCCCGCGAACCGCTGAACCGCC
>DATERH010000178.1:0-13385 GCA_035271785.1 Buttiauxella sp. | reverse complement strand
GTGTCACCCTCTTCCACTTCCAGCTCTTCTGGGTCAGTCACTTCGTAGCCCATTTTGAAGGCTTCAACAGCGGCTTTTTCAAGAGTTTCGAAATCGTCTGCGGAAAGGTGATGTTCGATAGTGTACAGCGCGTCAGGATCGCTGCCGTCTTCCAGTAATTCTTCAATAATCAAACGCGTCTCTTCGCGTTGCTCTTCCAGCAGTTCTGGATTTGCCATGGCCCTTTCCTCAATTTTGTAGGCAGATACTTCTATTTTCACACACGGCTGAGTTTGCCTCCACCTTTCCCGCTAAAGATTTTACTTTCGGGGTTGCAAATGAATATCCATACATATAAATTGAATTTATATTCAATTGCTGGCTTATGCCATGAGAGGAAGATATGAGTCATTTCTATCAAAAGCATTTTCTAAAATTACTGGACTTCACCCCCGCACAACTTCATGAATTACTCGCCCTTTCAGCTAAATTGAAAAACGACAAGAAAAAAGGCACTGAAGTTCAGCATCTTACTGGGAAAAACATCGCGCTCATCTTCGAAAAAGACTCGACTCGTACGAGGTGCTCTTTCGAAGTTGCCGCATTTGACCAGGGTGCACGAGTCACCTATCTCGGCCCAAGCGGCAGCCAAATTGGGCATAAAGAATCAATTAAAGATACGGCTCGCGTATTAGGCCGGATGTACGATGGCATTCAGTATCGTGGGTTTGGTCAGGAAATCGTTGAAACGCTGGCGCAGTATGCGGGTGTGCCGGTGTGGAACGGGCTGACCAACGAGTTTCACCCAACGCAATTACTGGCGGATTTGCTGACCATGCAAGAACAATTACCTGGCAAAACCTTCCAGCAGATGACGCTGGTTTATACAGGTGATGCGCGTAATAACATGGGCAATTCGATGCTAGAAGCTGCCGCATTGACGGGATTGAATTTGCGTCTGGTGGCGCCAAAACCGTGCTGGCCGGAAGAAAAACTGGTCACTGAATGCCAGGCTCTGGCTGCGCGCAACGGTGGGAATATCACCCTGACAGAAGATATTACCGCAGGCGTTAAAGGTGCCGATTTCATTTATACCGATGTGTGGGTGTCGATGGGCGAGGCCAAAGAGAAATGGGCAGAGCGTATCGTCCTGTTGCGAGATTATCAGGTCAATCGCGCAATGTTGGAACTGACCGGCAATCCTGAGGTGAAATTCCTGCACTGCCTACCTGCTTTCCACGACGACCAAACAACGCTAGGTAAGCAAATGGCGGAACAATATGGCCTGCATGGTGGTATGGAAGTGACGGACGAAGTGTTTGAATCAAAAAACAGCGTGGTGTTCTCTCAAGCTGAAAACCGCATGCATACTATTAAAGCGGTGATGGTTGCGACGCTTACGGACATTTAAAAAAGAAACGGCGGATAGCACATGCGCTTATCCGCCCTACGATTTACAGCGTGTTAATTTTTACACCATCAACATTTTCACGACAACTTTACGCACTGGTGCTGGGTTGCCCACCGCACACAGTGGCTTGTGAACTTCGCCCGGGTAGAACACCACGAAATCCCCTTCGTTCATGATAATCGTTTTTTCTTGCTCGCCTGCTGGGAGGAATGCGATGTCTTTTTCCGCCAACCAGTCAGTCTCAGGCGTGCCTGCAGGCAGACAGCTAAACGTCATCCCTTCCTGGCCACCCATCACAATCTGGATATCCAGATAGCGCTGGTGAAATTCCGCCGGGCGCTCTTCGATTGGTTGTGTGGAATCTTCAGAAACCAGCATAAACAGGTTGTTACCGTCGATATCATGTTTCCCAAGTGGAGTTTCTGGGGTGACATGTTGTTTAACGTGCTCAATCGCCAGGCGAAGTTCTTCCGGCAGCCAGGATTGCAAAGAGTGAATGTTGCCAATGATCATGATTCATATCCTTTTTGAAACGATGTTTTATTATCGTATTTATACGAGTATTCCCCTTCTGCCGCTACGAGTTTTTTATGAAAATATGTGCTGCATCCTAAAAAATCTGAGTTTCCACGAGACGGCTCAAGACTGATACCTGACGTTGCAGGGTTGGGAAACCTCCAGCGAGACTTTTTTTATGCAAAATTTCTATTTTTTTGCTTTTCACCTGATGAATCAACAAGAGATGAAAAGAGAAAAAACAGCATACAAAACCCACACACCGATCAATATATAGAGATATGCTTCAATAATTTAAATGTTTATAGAATTTATTACCAAGATAATCACAATGAATACAAATGCATTAATCTGCATAAAAAATGAATTTTTATGAATGGTTGGAACAAACCATATTTGATGCAAATAGTTAACAATTAACCTTCATCTTATTATCAACCCGGATGGTTTATGGGTATTGTTTTCAATAGTTGACGCGAATGATCTTACTTGTGGGTCGATATTTCTTTGACAATCATTTTTTACTCAAAAATAACTTAACATTTCATCAACCATGAAAGATGATATTTTATTCATTTAATTTAAATAGAAACCGTGTTTTATTTTTGACACAAAAATTAACAGTGACAGAGATCACTGTTTTATATATCGCCCTGATTACAATGACCTCGATTTCCAAAAATGAAGGGAAATGGAGAATGGAAAACAATAATAAATCTATGCCACACATCCGACGGATTACGCATATTATGATGCTAATACACCGTAGCTGCTTTGATTTTCATCTTTTCAACTCTAAGTAACTCCCCCCACGGCATCTGCTTTTGCGGATACTCGTGCCTGCCTGTCGCTAAACATAAATAGACCAGCAACTTACTGAATAGTAGGTCATTATCTATCATTCTGCGTACGGCACTTGATTATTCCATTTAGCATATAAGCCAATCTGGTGAATCTTCACCTGGTATTTATCGACTCACATCAGTAATTCAATAATAAGAATTATTGCGAGTCGCTATTGCCTTTAAAAAACAATAAACATCGGAATCCCTACCGGGAATATCTGACGACTATCTTATACCAAAATTAAATTCACTTAGAGCACAAGAGACAAAAATAAAAATGGAAAAATTAAAAATAGCAGTTAATACCAGCGCAACGGAATGCTTTAGCACCGAACGTGAAATCGTCGATATTACTAATACCAATTTTACTGATGTGTCGGCTGCTGTCATTTCCGTCAAAGATGCGACAACAGGTATGTTGAAAACCATTGAACAAACGGGTTTCGGTATTCCTATCTTTGTCGCGGTTTGCTGCGAAGAAGAGTTGCCAGCTGAAGTGCTGCCTCGTGTAACTGGCGTGTTTGAGCTCTGCGATGGAAATGTTGATTTCTACGGCAAACAGCTAGAAGCCGCAGCAGTGAAATATGAAAAAGAAGTTTTGCCACCGTTCTTTGGCAGCTTAGTAGAATATGTGCAGCAGGGTAATGCCGCCTTCGACTGCCCAGGGCACCAGGGAGGCCAGTTCTTCCGCCGCCACCCAGCTGGACGCCAATTCTTTGATTACTTTGGCGAAACGTTATTCCGCTCTGATTTGTGTAACGCTGACGTATCAATGGGGGATTTGCTGATCCACGAAGGCGCTCCGTGTGCGGCCCAAATGCATGCGGCGAAAGTATTTAACGCGGATAAAACTTACTTCGTATTAAACGGGACTTCTTCTTCTAACAAAGTGGTGCTGAACGCCTTGTTAGCCCCAGGTGATCTGGTGCTCTTTGACCGTAATAACCATAAATCAAACCACCACGGTGCATTAATTCAGGCAGGTGCGACACCGGTTTATCTGGAAACAGCGCGTAACCCGTTCGGTTTTATCGGCGGTATTGATGCCCACTGTTTTGAAGAAAAATATCTCCGTAATTTAGTACGCGAAGTTGCGCCAAATCGTGGCGCTGAAAAACGTCCGTTCCGCCTTGCAGTAATTCAGTTAGGTACCTACGACGGCACGATTTATAACGCACGTCAGGTAGTCGATAAGATTGGTCATCTGTGCGACTACATCCTGTTTGATTCAGCATGGGTGGGTTACGAACAATTTATTCCGATGATGAATGACTGCTCCCCACTGTTGCTGGAACTGAATGAAAATGATCCCGGTATTCTGGTGACGCAGTCGGTTCATAAACAACAAGCTGGCTTCTCTCAGACTTCGCAAATCCATAAAAAAGATAAACATATCAAAGGTCAATCTCGCTATGTAAATCATAAACGTATGAACAACGCGTTTATGATGCATGCCTCCACCAGCCCGTTCTATCCGTTGTTTGCAGCCCTTGACGTTAACGCCAAAATGCATGAAGGAGAGAGCGGCAAACGCATGTGGATGGACTGTGTAAAAATGGGGATTGAGACCCGTAAGTTGCTATTAAAACTCTGCAAACATATCCGTCCGTTCGTTCCGGAAACTATTGATGGTCGTAAGTGGCAGGATTTTGATACTGAGACAATGGCAAACGACCTGCGTTTCTTTAACTTCATTCCCGGTGAACGCTGGCATTCATTTGATAATTACGCAGAGCATCAGTACTTCGTTGATCCATGCAAACTGATGCTGACCACACCGGGTATCAACGTCCAGACCGGTGAATACGATAGTTTCGGCGTACCCGCGACTATCCTTGCCAACTTCCTCCGTGAAAACGGTATCGTTCCGGAGAAATGCGACCTCAATTCCATCTTGTTCCTGATGACGCCTGCTGAAGACATGGCGAAGATGCAGCATCTTGTTGCCCAAATTTCGCGTTTTGAACGTCTGATAGAAGAAGATGCTCCGTTATCTGAAGTGCTGCCATCAATCTACAAAACCTACGAAGAACGCTATCAGGGCTACACCATCCGTCAGTTGTGTCAGGAAATGCATGACTTGTACGTCAGTCATGACGTGAAGCAACTGCAAAAAGAGATGTTCCGTAAAGACAACTTCCCGAAAGTAGTGATGAATCCTCAACAGGCAAACATTGAGTTTGTGCGCGGTAACGTTGAATTAGTGGCGTTATCTCAAGTTGAAGGCCGCATCGCCGCTGAAGGTGCTCTGCCTTATCCTCCTGGCGTTTTATGTGTGGTTCCGGGCGAGATCTGGGGTGGTTCTGTGCAGCGCTATTTCCTGGCTCTGGAAGAAGGGATCAATCTATTACCGGGCTTTGCTCCTGAATTACAGGGTGTCTATATCAAACTGGATGATGACCGTAAAAAACGCGCTTATGGGTATGTTATTAAACAATAAATCTGAAATCAGCAAGTACCAGGATTACTGGAAAAAACTGATTTTTCCATAAAAAAACAGTGGAGAACCGCAATCTTTTCGGTTCTTCACAACTCAAGTTTATATAAGGAACAGATTATGAGTACATCTAAGGGCAACAACAAAATGGGCGTCGTTCAGCTCACCATCTTGACCGCAGTTAACATGATGGGCTCAGGGATCATCATGCTACCGACCAAGTTAGCGGAAGTGGGGTCGCTTTCAATCATTTCATGGTTAGTCACGGCATTGGGCTCAACGGCTCTGGCTTTTGCATTTGCTAAATGTGGGATGTTCAGTCGCAAATCAGGTGGTATGGGCGGTTATGCAGAGTATGCATTTGGCAAATCTGGTAACTTCATGGCGAACTATACCTACGGGGTATCGTTACTGATTGCGAACGTCGCGATTGCGATTTCCGCAGTGGGTTACGGCACTGAATTAATGAATGCCACGTTATCGCCAATCGGAATTTGTATCGCCACCATCGGGGTGCTGTGGCTTGCGACAGTCGCAAACTTTGGCGGGGCACGCATTACTGGGCGTATTAGTGGCGTGACCGTTTGGGGCGTTATTATTCCTGTACTGGGCATTTCAGTCATTGGTTGGTTCTGGTTCAGCCCGACGCTGTATGTGCAGTCATGGAACCCGCACCATCTTCCAATTTTTGAAGCCGTTGGTTCTTCAATCTCCATGACACTGTGGGCATTCTTAGGTTTAGAATCAGCCTGCGCCAACACCGATGTTGTTGAAAATCCAGAGCGTAACGTACCGATCGCCGTATTAGGCGGAACATTGGGTGCTGCGGTTATCTACATTATTTCTACTAACGTGATTGCAGGTATTGTTCCAAATATGGATTTGGCAAATTCAACTGCACCGTTTGGTTTAGCGTTCGCTCAGATGTTTACCCCTGGCGTGGGTAAAATCATCATGGCATTGATGATTATGTCCTGCGTAGGTTCACTGCTGGGTTGGCAGTTCACTATTGCTCAGGTATTCAAATCCTCTGCTGATGAAGGTTATTTCCCTAAAGTTTTCTCTAAACTGACCAAAGCTGAAGCGCCAGTGAAAGGGATGATCGTTATCGTTATTATCCAGAGCGTGTTGTCCTTGATGACCATCAGCCCATCGCTGAACAAACAGTTCAACGTGCTGGTTAATCTGGCGGTCGTGACGAATATTATCCCTTACATCCTGTCGATGGCAGCGTTGGTCATTATCCAGAAAGTGGCGAAAGTTGAACCGAATAAAGCGCGTCTAGCCAACACCTTCGCGTTTATTGGTGCAATGTATAGCTTCTATGCGCTGTACTCCTCCGGTGAAGAAGCGATGATGTATGGTGCCATCGTAACCTTCCTGGGTTGGACGCTGTATGGTCTTATCTCACCGCGTTTTGAATTGCGTAAAAACGGTGCATGATTAAGCAAATGCATGAGCGACATTAGAGACAGATAAATACCCACAGCAACCCAATGCTGGCAATTAAAATATGTGAGTTAATCGCTTGAAGTGTCCTCTTACATGCGTATAATTCGCCCCAATTTGCCGGGAGGAAGCATGGTCCAGTGTGTTCAAAAAATTGCCACGCCACGTCGTCTAAAAGACGGCGCGAACCTGTTTTTCTTTCCGTTGCTTCAATCAATTCCAAAGGCCCCTCATTGAGGGGCCTTTTTTTTTGCCCGACGCCCGAGAACAGGAGATAACCATGGCTAACCCCCTTTATCAAAAACATATCATTTCCATAAACGATCTCAGTCGTGAAGAGCTTGAACTGGTACTCTCAACTGCGGCAAAACTGAAAGCCAACCCGCAACCTGAATTGTTAAAGCACATTGTCGTTGCCAGCTGTTTCTTTGAAGCTTCAACGCGTACGCGCCTGTCTTTTGAAACCGCTATTCACCGCCTGGGCGCGTCAGTTGTCGGGTTCTCAGACAGCAGCAATACTTCGCTTGGGAAAAAAGGCGAAACACTGGCCGATACCATTTCGGTCATCAGCACTTACGTTGACGCCATCGTGATGCGCCATCCGCAAGAAGGGGCCGCGCGCCTGGCGACAGAGTTCTCTGGCAATGTACCGGTGCTGAATGCGGGTGACGGTGCCAACCAGCATCCGACTCAAACTCTGTTGGATTTGTTCACCATCCAGGAAACGCAGGGCCGTCTGGAAAACCTGAATATCGCGATGGTCGGTGACCTGAAATATGGCCGAACCGTGCATTCTCTGGCGCAGGCGCTGGCGAAATTCGAAGGCAACCGCTTCTACTTTATTGCGCCAAACGCGCTGGCGATGCCGAAGTACATTCTCGATATGCTGGACGAAAAAGGTATTGCCTGGAGTTGCCACGAAGATATCAATGATGTCGTGGCGGATTTGGATATTTTGTACATGACTCGCGTACAGAAAGAGCGTCTTGACCCATCGGAATACGCCAACGTGAAGGCGCAGTTTGTTCTGCGTGCCGCAGATCTTGTCGATGCTCGCGAAAATATGAAAGTCCTGCACCCACTGCCACGTGTTGATGAAATTACCATTGATGTCGACAAAACGCCCCACGCCTGGTATTTCCAGCAAGCAGGCAACGGCATCTATGCCCGCCAGGCACTGCTGGCATTAGTTTTGAATCCTGAATTGGTTTGAGTAAGAGGAAGATTAAGATGACACACGACAACAAATTACAAGTTGAAGCGATTAAACGCGGTACGGTTATCGATCATATTCCTGCTCAGGTGGGCTTTAAGCTGCTGACGCTATTCCAGTTAACGGAAACCGACCAGCGCATCACTATTGGCCTGAACTTGCCGTCCCGTGAACAGGGCCGTAAAGACCTAATCAAAATCGAAAATACCTTCCTGACGGACGAGCAAGTTAACCAGTTAGCGCTGTATGCACCACAAGCAACCGTTAACCGTATTGATGAATATGAGGTCGTCGGCAAAAGCAAACCGCACCTGCCTTCGCGTATTGATAAAGTGCTGGTCTGCCCAAATACCAACTGCATCAGCCGCAGTGAACCGGTTAACTCTTCATTCGCAGTGAAAAAAATCGACGAAAGCATCAGTCTCAAATGCAAATATTGTGAGAAGGAGTTCTCACATTACGTTGTGCTAGCTGATTAATCATTGCCGCAAAAGCTCTCGTCCCTATAATGGACGGGAGCTTTTTGTTTGTAGGGTGGATAAGCGTAAGCGTCATCCACCACTCCGATTTTGGCGGGTGATGCTTTGCTTACCCGCCCTACGAACTTACATAAGGAATGAATAATGTCTCGTACTATCAGCACCGAAAACGCACCCGCAGCTATCGGGCCATATGTTCAGGGTGTCGACTTGGGCAGCATGATTATCACTTCCGGCCAAATCCCTGTTAACCCAAAAACGGGTAGCGTGCCAGAAGATGTAGCGGCACAAGCGCGTCAATCTCTGGAAAACGTGCAAGCAATCGTTGAAGCGGCGGGCCTGACAGTGGGCGACATCGTTAAAACAACCGTTTTCGTTAAAGACTTGAATGACTTCGCTACTGTAAATGCGACTTACGAAGCCTTCTTTAATGAGCACAAAGCGACTTTCCCAGCGCGTTCTTGCGTCGAAGTTGCTCGTCTGCCAAAAGATGTGAAAATTGAAATCGAAGCGATTGCTATCCGCCGCTAACGATTCAATTTAAAGGCCGTCATCGCGGCCTTTAAATTTTGTCGGATAACGCAAGTGTACGACCTACAAATTACTTCACACACGCTCGCAATAGTTTCTGCAACGGATAAACCGCCGCAATCACCACTTCATCCTGTGTTTGTGCTGCGTCATCGAGCTGTTTCTGGATGGCATGATATTCATCTGCACTTAATGTTCCCTGTTTCGCCACCAGATCCGTTAACCGTAGCCCCATTCCTGCCAGTTTATCGACATTTTCAGCCACCGGTTTTAATGCCTTGAGCTGATAATTACCATCGATCAGTTCCAGCACATCTGTCGTGTTGCTTTGCCAGCGCGCGAAGGTATGACGCAGAGAAACCGCACTGTTACCGTCTTCCGGATCGGCTACCAGTTTTTCGACCCACATATCCAGCGCCCGTACCTGCGTGCTTTCCGCGCTCAGCGCATCCGCAAAACGGTTTAGCGGTTCGAAGTGATGGTAATTTCCGGCCTGGAATTTTAGATGCTGGCGCGTGTAGTACTGTGCCGGTTCAACGGCCTGAGCAAGAATTTGTAACGGCATAATGTCCGGCGTTCCCGCCAGGCGCGTCAATTGCTGAACAGCCGCCGTGTGCTGCTGCAAGCCAACAGATACGGTTGACCAGGCATCTATCGTCTGCAAGCGCTGGTACATGTTATCGATGTCTTTCACATCTTCCGTCGACCATAAACGTTCTGCTACCGCAAAAGTACGTGGCCACAGTTTGATATCCAGCACTGGCGATATCACGTTTTCAGCCCAAAGTGCCGCTTCACCACCGAGAATATTCGACATCTGTTCAGGCGTTGGCACCACCGGTTGGATGCCGTCTTGCACATCATCCAATTTTTGACCGGTTGCCGGATAACGCACGTTGCCCACCAGCAAATAGCCGCTCAATTTATCTTTATCGAGTGTTAATACCGGACGCGTTTCCCCCATCCAGGTATCAACGGTAAAGGTCACTTGCGTCGGGCTCAGCCACTCAATATCACGCACCGCACGACGGGATTTACCTTTAAAGTCGATAAATCCGCGCCAGGCTGTGTTGCTGTTCACAAGTGTAAAACTGCCTTCTACTGCACTGCCTTTCAGACGCGGCATACTGAAGAACCAACTTTGAGCACTGTCTTCATCGGTTATCTTATCGATGCCATTCAACCCTTGAGGCAAGATCTCATTACGGTAGTGGTATGCGGTTGATTGCGGCTGATCCACGTAAAATCCGGTGGAGAGGATACCTTTATAACCGTTAGCCGCGACCGTCCCTAATGCATCCTGCCCTTGCCAGGATTGGATCAGGATATTTTTCGGTAGATTAGGATGATAGATCTCATCCCAGCCCATCATTTGACGATGATGTTTTTCGAGGATCTTTTCCAGCCGCTGGTTGAAGTAAGTCTGTAAAGCGTGGGTATCAGCCAGATTATGTTGCTGCATAAACGCCTGAATTGCTGGCGACGCTTTCCATTGCGAGTCATCAACTTCATCGCCACCGATGTGTAAATAGCTGTCTGGGAAAATAGCGGTCAGCTCACCAATCAGCGTATCAACAAACTTATAGGCAGCTTCGTTGGTCGGGTTAAGCAGCGGTTTTAACACACCCCAATGCCGCTCCATTTGATACGGCCCTGGCGCACTCATCAATTCTGGATAAGCCACGGCAATGGCCGAAGCGTGGCCAGGTAAGTCCATCTCTGGCACCACACGAATTCCGAGCGATGTCGCGTAGCGCACCACTTCTTTCATCTGCGCCTGGGTATAAAAATCGCCATCACTGGCCAGTAGCTGCAATTTTGGATAAGCGGTGGAAGCAAAGCGCCAGCCTTGATCGTCAGTAAGATGCCAGTGAAAAACGTTCATTTTGGCGGCAGCCATCCCGTCTAACTGGCGCAGGATATCTTTGACTGGGATGAAATGACGCGCTGAGTCGACTAACAATCCGCGCCATGGGAAACGGGGCTGATCTTTGATGGCAACATATGGAATAGTCGTATTTTCAGGACCGTTCTGGATCAGCTGTAATACTGTTTCCATGCCGCGCATGGCACCAAAACGCGTGTTCGCCGTGAGTTTCACCCCATCTGAGGTGACGCTTATTTCGTAGCTTTCATCGCTGGCAAGATTAGGTAATGGGGCGACGGCTTTTTTGATTTGGATATCAATAGTTGGTTTAGCGGGAATAGCCTGAGCGGGCTGGAGCTGCCAGCCAGTCTGTTGGGAAATTCTCTGCCTCCAGCGCTCGGTTGCACCTGGCAGTTTATCACCCGTTATTTTAATAGAGAGAGTGTTGTCGAGAACCAACATCCCTTCGGCTGATGGACGCTCAACTTGCTGTGGCCACGGCATTAACGGAAGATCGCCTGCAGGTGCAGCCCAAACCTGGCAAGTTGCAGCGAGACAACCGGCCAACAGGCACAAAGGT
This sequence comes from Buttiauxella sp., assembly GCA_035271785.1. GTDB lineage: Bacteria > Pseudomonadota > Gammaproteobacteria > Enterobacterales > Enterobacteriaceae > Buttiauxella. The sequence continues at coordinate 2,078 of DATERH010000178.1, read as the reverse complement.
ATTGATTTGAACATGAAAATTCCTTTCACAATGACGGGCTGAAAAGCAAAAACTATCTGGTAACACGTGTAGAAATATTCAGCAACACAGCGACGAGATGCAGATCACATCTCGCCAGAATTAAGATTTCTGCCAGCCGTAACGGCGCTATAGAAGCCTGACAGGTAGGGATATCGTTGATATTTTCCATTGTGGTATGGTTGGCAAACTCTACTCTATAAAAAACGATTGTTGGGAAGAACAAGAACAATGCAAAACCGTCTCACCATCAAAGACATCGCGCGTTTAAGCGGCGTGGGTAAATCCACTGTCTCGCGAGTTCTGAATAATGAAAGCGGGGTCAGTGCTCGCACCCGTGAGCGCGTGGAAGCGGTGATGCAGCAAGAAGGTTTCTCTCCTTCGCGTTCGGCACGTGCCATGCGTGGCCAGAGCGATAAAGTGGTCGCCATTATTGTGACGCGTCTGGATTCGCTTTCGGAAAACCTCGCGGTACAAACCATGCTACCGTCGCTCTATGAGCAAGGCTACGACCCGATCATGATGGAAAGTCAGTTTTCACCAAAACTGGTTGAAGAGCATTTGGGAGTATTGCAGCGTCGTCATATCGACGGCGTGATTTTGTTTGGTTTCACCGGCATCACCGAGAAAATTTTGCAGCCATGGCAGTCGATGCTCGTTCTGATGGCCAGAGATGCCAAAGGGTTTGCTTCAGTGAGTTATGACGATGAAGGAGCCATTAATATCCTGATGTCGCATCTTTATGGGCAAGGCCACCGGCAGATTAGTTTCCTCGGTGTTCCCCATAGTGATGTCACCACGGGTTACCGCCGCCATCAGGCCTATCTTGCTTTCTGCGAAACCCACCAACTGACGCCTAACTTTGCACTACCAGGCTTGGCCATGAAACAAGGTTATGATCATGTTGAAGAAGTGCTGACTTCCGAAACCACCGCCCTGGTGTGTGCCACCGATACCCTCGCTTTGGGTGCCAGTAAATATCTGCAAGAATATCAACGTACCAGCCTGCAACTGGCGAGCGTCGGCAGCACGCCGCTGATGAAATTCCTCCATCCAGAGATAATCACCGTTGATCCTGGCTACGCTGAAGCCGGTCGTCAGGCCGCCAGGCAGTTGATCGGCCAGATCACACAAACCTGCGATCTACGGCAGATCGTTATCCCTGGTTCATTGCAGTAACCTCCCTCTCATTTACGGTTTATTGTGATCGTCGCTGCGTTTCGGGAACGTTCCCATTTTCGAGAAATAGAATAAAAGATAACCTTGCTGGCAGATATACCTCACTACCTCGGGACATCATAATGGCCAAAGTGGAACAACAGAATATAGACAAGCTGATAGAGCTGGTCGGTGGACGTGCGAATATCGCAACCGTGAGTCACTGTATTACACGCTTACGTTTTGTGTTGAATAACCCAGCCGCTGCATCACCAAAAGACATTGAAGAATTACCGATGGTGAAAGGCTGCTTTACCAACGCCGGGCAGTTCCAGGTGGTGATTGGCCCGGAAGTGGGTGATTACTATCAGGCGTTGATCGCCACCAGCGGTCACAGTAATTCAGACAAAGAACAAGCGAAGCTCGCTGCACGCCAGAATATGAAATGGCATGAGCGTTTGATCTCCCACTTTGCCGAGATCTTCTTCCCTCTGCTACCCGCATTAATCAGCGGCGGTTTGATCTTAGGTTTCCGTAATGTGATCGGCGACTTGCCAATGAGCAACGGGCTGACGCTTGCGAAAATGTACCCGTCGCTGCAATCAATTTATGACTTCTTATGGCTGATTGGCGAGGCAATATTCTTCTATTTGCCAGTCGGTATTTGCTGGTCAGCTGTGCGAAAAGTCGGCGGGACACCTATCCTTGGGATAGTCCTTGGCGTCACGCTGGTATCACCACAGCTGATGAATGCTTATGAATTGGGTAGCAAAATTCCTGAAGTGTGGAACTTTGGCCTGTTTACCATCGAGAAAGTGGGCTACCAGGCACAGGTGATCCCTGCGTTGTTGGCGGGCCTGGCTCTGGGCATTATTGAGACGCGTCTGAAACGCATCGTGCCA
>DATERH010000177.1:0-9873 GCA_035271785.1 Buttiauxella sp. | reverse complement strand
ACGACCTGGCTTACCACCGCTAGCATAAACAGTTAACAACTAAAATGATTGAGAAGGATCTGCCGCCGCTATGATTATGCCGAAAGCCCGTCTGCTGCGCCTTGCGCCCCTGGCAAGCCTTGTTTTGGCTGCGTGTTCTGTCCATCAACCCAGCGGTCCTGGCAAAAGTCCTGACGCTCCGCAGTGGTTACAACACCAGCAACAAGTGCAAAAAATCACCCAATATCAGACGCGTGGTGCATTTGCCTATCTTTCTGATAGCCAAAAAGTTTATGCACGTTTTAACTGGCAACAAACTACGCCAGACCGCTATCGTTTATTGCTGACTAACCCGTTAGGCAGCACCGAACTCGAGCTCAATGCGCAGCCTGGCGTGGTCCAACTGACTGACCGCAATGGTAAAAAATACGTTGCCGATAACGCTGAAGAGATGATTTCCCGCCTGACCGGCATGCCGATTCCGATCAATAGCCTGCGTCAATGGATTCTCGGTCTGCCAGGAGAGGCCACTGACTATAAAATTGATGCCCAGTATCACCTGAGCGAAATCAACTACACGCAAGACGGCAAAACATGGAAAGTGGTTTACAGTGATTATGACGACAGTGTGCAACCTGCACTGCCGTCAAACATGGAACTGCGCGAAGGCTCACAGCGTATCAAACTCAAAATGGATAGCTGGACGGTTAAGTAATGAGAAAACGTTGGCCGTCACCGGCAAAATTGAACTTATTTTTGTACATCACGGGTCGTCGTGAAGATGGCTACCATAATTTACAAACTTTATTTCAGTTCCTTGATTATGGCGACACCCTCATCATTGAGCCCAGAAACGATGGCCAAATTCGTTTAGTTACCCCGATTGAAGGGGTGCCTGATGAAGAGAATTTAATTGTCCGCGCCGCGCGATTATTGCAAGACACCGCCTTGTTGATGGGGTCCTTGCCACAGGGTGCAGGAGCAGAAATAAGCGTTGAAAAACGATTGCCGATGGGTGGCGGTTTAGGCGGGGGCTCTTCGAATGCAGCAACCGTGTTGGTTGCCCTAAACCACGTGTGGAACACCGGTCTGACTGAAGATCAACTGGCCGCGCTGGGTATCACTCTCGGTGCCGATGTACCGGTTTTCGTCCGTGGGTTTGCCGCTTTTGCTGAAGGGGTTGGCGAGAAGCTGACTCCGGTCTCACCGCCCGAAAAGTGGTACCTGGTTGCACATCCTGGTGTCAGTATTCCAACGCCGCTCATTTTTAAAGATCCAGAGCTTCCACGAAATACCCCGATTAGATCAATTGAGACGTTATTAAACCGTGATTTTGGTAATGATTGTGAGGTTATCGCAAGAAAACGTTTTCGTAAGGTTGATGAGCTGCTTTCCTGGCTGTTAGAATACGCGCCGTCGCGCCTGACCGGCACCGGCGCTTGTGTGTTTGCTGAATTTGACACCGAGAACGCTGCCCGCCAGGTGCTTAAGCAAGCCCCGGAATGGCTGCATGGGTTTGTTGCGCGAGGCGTTAATGTCTCCCCGCTGCATCAGGCCATATCCGGGCAAGCTGAGTATTGGTGACAACGTCACCTTGTTTCAGACGTTGCATCAAGCTCTTTATACACCGCCTGGATGGCGCTACCCCGCCCGCATAAGCTGCGGTAGTACCATCCGCCACTGGACGCATGCCTGAGGTTTTTCTCGTGCCTGATATGAAGCTTTTTGCTGGTAACGCCACCCCGGAACTAGCACAACGTATTGCCAACCGCCTGTACACTTCCCTTGGTGACGCCGCCGTCGGCCGTTTTAGCGACGGAGAAGTAAGCGTACAAATCAACGAAAATGTACGCGGTGGTGATATTTTCATCATCCAGTCCACCTGTGCACCAACTAATGACAACCTGATGGAATTGGTTGTTATGGTAGACGCCCTGCGCCGTGCTTCTGCAGGTCGTATCACCGCTGTTATCCCTTACTTTGGTTATGCTCGTCAGGATCGCCGTGTGCGTTCTGCCCGTGTGCCAATCACCGCGAAAGTGGTTGCTGACTTCCTCTCAAGTGTTGGGGTTGACCGTGTTCTTACCGTGGACTTGCACGCAGAACAGATTCAGGGCTTCTTCGATGTACCTGTAGATAACGTCTTCGGTAGCCCAATCCTGCTGGAAGATATGCTGCAAATCGGCCTGGAAAACCCAATTGTGGTTTCTCCAGATATCGGTGGCGTTGTGCGTGCTCGTGCTATCGCAAAACTGCTCAACGATACCGATATGGCTATCATCGACAAACGTCGTCCTCGCGCTAACGTTTCCCAAGTTATGCACATCATCGGTGATGTATCTGGCCGTGACTGCGTACTGGTAGACGATATGATCGATACCGGCGGGACTCTGTGTAAGGCAGCTGAAGCGCTGAAAGAGCGTGGTGCTAAACGTGTGTTTGCTTATGCAACTCACCCGATTTTTTCCGGCAATGCGGTTCACAACCTGCGTAACTCCGTTATCGACGAAGTTATCGTATGTGACACCATTCCATTGTCTGACGAAATCAAAGCGCTGCCAAACGTCCGTACCCTGACACTGTCAGGTATGCTGGCTGAAGCAATTCGCCGTATCAGTAATGAAGAATCAATCTCTGCGATGTTCGAGCACTAATCGAACTCGTATAAAAAAACCCGCTGCGGCGGGTTTTTTCTTTTGTAGTATTTATTCATTGAATCAATGCCTCCTTCACCTGCCATTGTATTGACAGATGATGCGCTCACGGATGGAATCAAAGTGAAAAACGTATCTTCTTCTGTATTACCTTTTCGCGCGCTGATAGATGCGTGTTGGCGTGAAAAATATACCGTCTCCCGGTTTAGTCGCGACATTATTGCCGGGATTACCGTTGGGATTATTGCTATTCCGCTGGCGATGGCGTTAGCTATCGGAAGCGGCGTTGCACCACAATATGGCCTGTACACCTCAGCGATTGCAGGGATCGTAATCGCATTAAGTGGAGGCTCACGCTTTAGCGTTTCCGGGCCGACAGCTGCCTTTGTGGTCATCCTCTATCCGGTGTCACAGCAATTTGGCCTGGCGGGTTTGCTTATCGCCACGTTAATGTCCGGCGTGTTTCTTATATTATTCGGATTGGCACGATTTGGCCGCCTGATTGAATATATTCCTCTTTCCGTCACGCTCGGTTTTACCTCCGGAATTGGCATTACCATTGCCACCATGCAGGTAAAAGATTTCTTTGGCCTGACGCTGACACACGTCCCGGAGCATTATTTAAGTAAAGTGGCGGCACTGGCGATGGCGATACCCACCCTGAATCTTGGTGATATGGCTATCGGCGTAGTCACGCTCGGCGTGTTAATCCTATGGCCACGTCTGGGTATCCGTATCCCCGGCCATTTGCCTGCACTGTTAGCCGGTTGCGCAGTCATGGCAATTGTCTATGCGATGGGCGCTGATGTTGCAACCATTGGCTCACGCTTCCACTATGTGCTCGCCGATGGCACGCAAGGCAATGGCATCCCGCAGTTATTACCGCAACTGATGCTGCCGTGGAACATTCCCGATTCAAACTTCACGCTAAGCTGGGATTCTCTAGGCGCCCTGCTACCCGCGGCATTTTCGATGGCGATGCTTGGCGCAATTGAATCGCTGTTGTGTGCCGTGGTGTTGGATGGCATGACCAGCACCAAACACAATGCCAACAGTGAACTTATAGGCCAGGGTCTGGGCAATATTATTACGCCTTTCTTTGGCGGGATTACCGCCACTGCCGCCATTGCCCGTTCAGCGGCCAACGTGCGTGCAGGAGCAACCTCCCCGATTGCTGCCGTGATTCATGCCCTTCTGGTCATTATGGCGTTGTTAGTTCTGGCACCGCTGCTCTCATGGTTACCGCTCTCTGCGATGGCAGCCCTGCTACTGATGGTCGCATGGAATATGAGCGAAGCGCATAAAGTGGTAAACCTGCTGCGTTATGCGCCGAAAGACGACATTATCGTGATGATTATCTGCATGTCGTTAACGGTATTGTTCGACATGGTCATCGCAATTAGCGTCGGCATTGTTCTCGCGTCATTACTTTTCATGCGCCGTATAGCGCGTATGACTCGCCTGGCACCGGTAAACATCCATACGCCAGAAGGTGTGCTGGCATTGCGCGTCACCGGTCCGCTGTTTTTTGCCGCAGCTGATGGGTTATTCAATGATCTCGCCCAGCGTGTTGAACAAAACCATCTGATTATTTTGCAGTGGGATGCGGTACCGGTGCTCGATGCGGGTGGCCTTGATGCGTTTCAACGCTTCGTGGAAAAACTACCTGAAGGTTGTGAATTGCGAGTAACTAATCTTGAATTTCAGCCGTTGAAGACACTTGCACGCGCTGGTGTAAAGCCCATTGCAGGCCGCCTTGCATTTTATCCAGATATTCACGCAGCATTGGCTGAGTAAATTTGTGCCAAAAAAAACGGTTCTGTAATAAGAACCGTTTTTCTTTCTTGTTATCTACGGAATTAGCTGTGGCGATGATGATTATCGCGGCGACAACGTTTATCGAAGTGGCGCACCCACCAATAACGGTCACACACTTGTTCGTGTCCACCTACTCGCGCACCAGCCAACCAAAGAACCGCACCAACAAAGATGCTCAAAACGGCACCGTGGGCGAAATACTGCGGGAAGTTAAACTGTGGGAGCTGGTTTAAAATGGAGTAACCGACACCACCCACCATTACGACAAGCCCCAACCCCATAAAAATATTGCCGAGTAACGAAGCGTTTTTGCGTTTCATATGTCACCTCCGGGTGTAATTGGGTCGGCGGGGAAAGTCCCCATTCCTTGTGTGTAAAGTATAGACAACACCGCTTCGGATTATGTGCGTGAGCGATCACAATTATGGATGAAAGAACGACAAATATTTACAAATAACTTGCTGAATAGCATGAAATTCCAATGGTTAGCATTGTGTACTATTCAATAGTTTGGGTAGTGAAGCATTGCCTCTTTGTCATCGTGCCAGGAGCACAGTAAACTACGCGGCTCTGGTCTGTTTTCAGGAATGTAAACGTGAGTATTAAATTGATAGTTGGCCTGGCAAATCCAGGTGCGGAATATGCGGCAACTCGCCATAACGCCGGTGCCTGGTATGTGGATTTGCTTGCTGCGCGACATAACCAGTCGCTTAAAGAAGAGAGCAAATTCTTCGGTTACACCGCACGCATAAACCTTGCAGGAGAAGATGTTCGCCTGTTAGTGCCAACCACGTTTATGAACCTCAGTGGTAAAGCTGTTGGTGCAATGGCCACCTTTTTCCGCATTGCTCCGGATGAAATCCTTGTCGCCCATGATGAGTTAGATTTACCGCCCGGTGTGGCGAAGTTCAAACTCGGCGGCGGTCATGGCGGCCACAATGGTCTGAAAGATATCATCAGCAAATTAGGTAATAACCCTAACTTTCACCGCTTACGTGTCGGAATTGGTCATCCAGGCGATAAAAACAAAGTTGTGGGTTTTGTTTTGGGTAAACCGCCGCTTAGCGAACAAAAGCTAATTGATGACGCGGTAGACGAAGCCGCACGTTGCACCGAGGTTTGGCTAAAAGAAGGGTTAACCAAAGCGACCAACCGTCTACATACCTTTAAGGCGCAATAACATCTGGGCGGCGGTTAGCAAGGATTTCTCCCCCCGTTATATGGCGTTTGGGTGTATAATGTCGAAAGTTCTGATCATTTTATCAATGAGACAACATTAACTCATTGAATATCAAGTAATTAAGGTGAATTAAACCATGGGATTCAAATGCGGTATCGTCGGCTTGCCGAACGTTGGTAAATCAACCCTGTTCAACGCGCTCACCAAAGCGGGAATCGAAGCTGCAAACTTCCCGTTCTGTACCATTGAGCCGAACACTGGTGTGGTACCAATGCCAGACCCACGTCTGGATAAACTGGCCGAAATCGTTAAGCCACAGCGCATTCTGCCTACTACCATGGAATTCGTTGATATCGCAGGTCTTGTGAAAGGCGCATCCAAAGGTGAAGGTCTGGGTAACCAGTTCTTGACCAACATTCGTGAAACCGAAGCTATCGGCCACGTGGTGCGTTGTTTTGAAAACGACAACATCATTCACGTGAATAACAAAGTTGATCCAGCTGATGACATCGAAGTCATTAACACTGAACTGGCGCTTTCTGACCTCGATACCTGTGAGCGTGCTATTCACCGTGTGCAGAAGAAAGCTAAAGGCGGCGATAAAGACGCAAAAGCTGAGCTGGCTGCGCTGGAAAAATGTCTGCCACAGCTTGAGAACGCCGGTATGTTGCGTGCACTTCCTCTGACCGAAGAAGACAAAGCGGCTATCAAATATCTGAGCTTCCTGACGCTGAAACCAACCATGTACATCGCCAACGTCAACGAAGACGGTTACGAAAATAACCCATACCTCGACAAAGTACGTGAAATCGCCGCTGCAGAAGGTTCTGTCGTTGTTGCTGTATGTGCAGCTGTTGAGTCTGATATTGCTGAACTCGACGATGCTGACCGCGAAGAGTTCATGGCAGAAATGGGCCTGGAAGAACCTGGCCTGAACCGCGTTATCCGCGCCGGTTATGAATTGCTGAACCTGCAAACTTACTTCACCGCTGGTGTGAAAGAAGTACGCGCATGGACCATCCCTGTTGGCGCCACAGCTCCACAAGCGGCGGGTAAAATCCATACCGACTTCGAAAAAGGCTTTATCCGCGCTCAGACTATCGCGTTTGAAGACTTCATCACCTACAAGGGTGAGCAAGGCGCGAAAGAAGCTGGCAAGATGCGTGCTGAAGGTAAAGATTACATCGTTAAAGATGGCGATGTGATGAACTTCCTGTTCAACGTCTAAATAGTTTCTGTTATCTCATGAGGTTCCATCGAATCTCATGAAGACTAACAAACCCCATAAAATCCACGCGCTTGCGTGGATTTTTGTTTTCATAAGGACTCAGGTAGTCTCAGCTAAAAATGAGCACACAGGTCAGTATCTCCAGTCTCCATCCACTCAATGATTGAGTTCAATTACGGTATATGAAATGAACAAGGATTCGTTATGTTCACTGGTATCCAATACCGCGGCAAGTACAACAGATACTGTGCGTGGCGCCAGATAGATAACCACGATGCAGAAAAGTGTCGTTATCATCTTTGAACAACTCTATTCCTAGAAAATACCCGCACCGGTTATTGATTACCTATCTTTCATACACAGATCATTTCTGTTTTTCATCGTAAGTGTCGAACCAGCAAAAATAAAAGTCATGAGGTTTGAGATAATTTCTGGCAGGACATTAGACATGATGCCATTGACTAACCATAGAGAAGTCAATTAATTGTTAAAAACATGTCTTTTGTTGACTTGTTTTTTGACAAATAAATGAAATAGTGGTGTTATGCTAATGAATATAAAAGTCAGTTAATAAAGCACCTATTCACATAACATTTACCAAACATCGGTAACCATGACATTGCAAATTAATACTAAACCGCTTATCAATTTGTAATTTAATATTTCATCAATTGATAAAATAACCTAAGACTCACGACCAATTGATTGATTGATTGATTGATTGATTATCATCGTTTGATGAAGAATAAAATTCATTCCTTACAAACAACATAATAAATGTTTAATTATAAATTTTTTGGTAAACCACTGCCCCTCCCTTATCTGTAACTGAATATGTATATTTTGCAGGTACATATCAATGGTGTGAATAAAATCACAATTATCAGAGTAATTACATTCAGATTTTGTTTATGTGACAGTGAACAAAAAAAAATCATGTCATACCAATTATTCTAACTTCCACTGACATGTATGACACCAATGAAAACTGGTCTGAATAATCACATGCATTATTCATAATGCATACTACATGAGAATTAAAGAGGGTCTGTTCGATGAGTTCCAATGTTTTAATTGATGAGAAAATAAAAACAGGGCAAATAAAGCCTTTTGGAATGAGAGATAAAATTGGTTACCTGTGTGGTGATTTAGGTACTTGTTTTATTTTAGGCCTTGTTAATAGCTTCTTAATGATCTATTACACCAATGTCCTTGGCGTTTCAGGGATGATCGTCGGGTCATTATACTTCGGAACAAAACTCTTTGATGCATTTGTTGATGTGACTGTCGGTCGCATGTGTGACACTTCAAAATTGACCGCTACGGGTCGATTTAATCCCTGGATTCGGAGAATGAAGTATCCATTCTGTGCAATTGCGGTGGTATTATTTCTGCCGTTTGCACAAGAGCTCTCCTATACAGGTAAAATATTTTATATCTGTGTTTCGTATTTTTTATACGGTGCCCTTTTATCGACCATTAACATTCCTTATGGCGCAATGTCAGCTGCTATCAGTTCAAGTCCAGATGATCGTGTGTCCCTCTCCACATACAGAAGTGTTGGCTCTGCAATCGGTGGTGGTGCGACGGGGTTCTTTATCCCTATTCTGATGTACAAAACTCTCGTTGATGGTAGCCAGGTTATTTCTGGACAGCATTTCTTCTGGATCGCCATTGGCTGTGCATGCCTTGCTTTCATATTCCTGACACTGACATGCAAATTAACAACCGAACGCGTTCGTGTTGAAGCGAAAGACAGCCTGCCTCTTTCACAGTTGGTTAAAGGACTACTGAGAAATAAAGCACTCATCGTTCTGGTGGTGGTCGACCTGCTGATTGTGATCAACCAGGGTTTATCCGGAACGAACATGACTTACCTGTTCAACGATTACTTCCATGATAAACAGGCTATGTCCATCGCACTATTGTTTACCTTTGGTTCTCTAGTGTTACTGGCTCCTTCTGCATCTTTTTTGACAAAAAGATTTGGTAAGAAAGAGGCCAGCGTTTGTGCACTGATGTTTTCAGTCGTCATGTATTTGATTATGTATTTTTGCCACATAACAGATCCTAAGATCTATTTGGTTCTCCTGTTCCTGGCCACACTGGGCGCTGGCCTGTTCAACCTGATGATCTGGGCATTCATGACAGATGTCTGTGACTATCATCAGTATGTCACCGGTACTCGTGAAGACGGCACCGTTTACGGGGTAAATTTCTTCGCCAGAAAGATAGGACAAGCCTGTGCAGGAGGGATTGCTGGATTCATGTTGGCATTAATTAACTATCAGTCTTCTTCTACCGGTGGAACAATGCAAAGCCTGGAGGTTCAGCAAAGTATTTATACTATGGCAAATCTTCTTCCGGCATTTTGCTTATTTGCCTCTGCAATCATATTGATTTATTTCTATCCACTGAATAAAAAGACAACACTGGATATGGAAAAAACGTTGAATAAGATCAACGGCATTTAATAAATTAACCTATTAAGAGATTTTCAGCATGACAACTCAACTTGATATCAGAGACTTTGGTGCAATTGGAAACGGGATCAAAAAAGATACCCATGCTATTCAGGAAGCTATCAATCAGGGGGCAGAAGAAGGGGTTTCTGTATTTATCTCCAAAGGAACTTATTTAGTGGGTGCCCTCTTTTTAAAAGAAGGTAGCAAATTGAAATTTGAGGAGGGAGCCACTCTCCTGGGTTCAAAAGATCTTGCTGATTATCCAGAAATTGAAACCCGTGTGGCCGGCGTTGAAATGCTTTGGCCGGCAGCAATTTTGAATGCAATCTCTGCTAATAATGTTGAAATTTCAGGTGCTGGTCTCATTGATGGGCAAGGCCAACACTGGTGGGATATTTATTGCGGTGCAGATAAAAACAGCGGTTTACGTGTCGACTACGATGCGAAAGGCCTGCGTTGGATAGCCGACTATCTTGTTAAGCGTCCACGCTCCTGCTTGATTTATGAAGCTGAAAACATCAAGGTTTCTGATATTACTTTTGAGCGCGC
>DATERH010000176.1:0-6335 GCA_035271785.1 Buttiauxella sp. | reverse complement strand
ACCGGCACCGGAGCTTCCGGGGAAATGCGGCTTGTAGGGCCATACCAGTAGCGATCCAGCATCACATCACCAACTACCATGACGCCTGCACGGCTGTATTCGGGCAGCGTTACTTTCATTCCTGACTCTCCAGAGAGGGATAAAATTTTGTCGCGAATAATATCACAATTAATCTAATGCGCGTGTTTGCGGGTCAATCAGCCACGTTTGCCAGCTTCTCAATACCTGCTCGCGCTCTTGAGTGAAAGTATCCATTGCCACATTCCCGGGCAGCTCTTGCAATGCAAGGTGATGAAGTTCATCGCGTAACGTGACATAAGCATGCGTCAACGCTTTCGCTTCGTCATCACTCATAATGTCGTTCTGCGCCATTAATTCCAGAATGCGCACATTGTCAGACCAACGCGTCAGTTTTGGAGCCTGCGCCGCATAACGTAAAACCAAATACTGAGTGATAAACTCAATATCGGTAATACCGCCTTCATCGGCTTTAATATCAAAGCGTTCACGATTTTTTCCGCTCAAATGCGCGCGCATTTTTTCCCGCATTTCTCGTACTTCGGTTTGTAGTTTTTCACCTTCACGAGGAATGCACAAAATGTTGCGGCGTATGGCATCAAACTCCTGCTTCAATTGTGGACTGCCATACACAATACGCGCACGAACCAGGGCTTGATGCTCCCAGGTCCAGGCTTCATTCTGTTGATAATCAGCAAACGCTTCGGTGGTGGTGACCAACATGCCTGCGGCACCTGAGGGGCGTAAACGCGCATCCACTTCGTACAAAATGCCCGATGACGTCCGGGTACTGAACAAGTGCATTACACGCTGCGCGAGGCGCAAGTAGAACTGGCGACCATCGATTTCACGCTCACCATCGGTCATGACATCCGACGGGCAATCGTGCAAGAAAACGAGATCCAAATCAGAGCTATAACCCAGCTCCCAACCGCCAAGCTTACCGTAACCCACCACTGCAAAACCGCGCCCTTCCTGATTCTGCAGGTGTTTCGGTTGCCCATAACGCACCACCATTTGCGCCCAAGCTTGCTGGACCACCGCATCAATCATCGCTTCAGCAAGCCAGGTAAGATGGTCACTCACTTTCATCACAGGCAATGTACCGGTGATATCCGCTGCTGCAACACGTAACAGCTGTGCTTGCTTAAACTGGCGCAATGCTTCCAATTGCTGCTCTTCATCGTCATCAGGCACCCGCAGCAAATACTGGCGAAGCTCGTCACGATAGGCATCGGTAGCGGTGGGTTGGTAGAGCGTATTCGGGTCGAGCAGCTCATCAAGTAGTAATGGGTAACTCGCCAGTTGGCTGGCAATCATCGGTGATGCAGCACACAGCGTTATCAGGTGCTTCAGTGCGCCCGGATATTCCGTTAGCAGCTCAAGATAGGTTGTCCGCGTGACAATGCCGAGGAGTAACGGCGTAAGGCGTGATAATGGCAATGGCGCGTCGTTGCGCGAACAGGCTTCACACAGCAAACGTGGCATCAGCTGATCCAACACCTGGCGGCCACGTGGGCCGATAGTGCGTTTATCAGTATCCTGGCGGAAATCGCTAACCAGGCGTAACACTTCGCTACGTGCTTCTGGCGTTAAATGTTCCAGAACAGGTGTGTTGGCATCTGCATCCAGCGCGTCTTGCCACAGTTCGCGCCACGCTTGGGCGAGATTATCTTCACCAGGTTCCGGTTCATCGTCGCCGATCAAGTCGTTAAACACCTGGCGCACCGCATTCATATGCTGTTGCAGAGTATCTTGCAGGGAATCCCAATTCTGCGCGTTCATCGCCCACGCCAGGCGCGCACGGTTTAGCTCATCGCCAGGAAGCGTCTGAGTCTGCTCGTCATTGATGCTCTGTAATAGATTTTCGAGGCGGCGTAGATATAAATAGGCCGTATTCAATGTCGCGGCATCAGATTCCGGCAGCAGATGTAATTGCTCGATGGCTTCAAGAGTTGGCAGTAACGAACGGGACTGCAAAGCAGGCTCACGGCCACCGCGAATCAGTTGGAATACCTGGACAATAAACTCGGTTTCACGGATCCCGCCCGCGCCCAGTTTAATGTTATCGGTCAACCCTCTGCGGCGCACTTCCCGAGCAATCATCCCTTTCATGTTTCGCAGCGACTGAATGACGCTGAAATCGATATAGCGACGGAAGATAAATGGCCGCAGCATGTTGCGCAGTTCCTGGCTCCACGTATCGTCGGTATCGCCCATAATCCGGGCTTTTACCATCGCGTAGCGTTCCCAGTCGCGGCCCTGCTCCTGGTAATAATCTTCTAATGCGGCGTAGCTCAACACTAATGGGCCGCTGTCACCAAACGGGCGCAGGCGCATATCGACGCGATAAACAAAGCCATCTTGCGTAGGTTGGTCGAGGACTTTAATCAGCCGTTGGCCAAGACGAGTAAAGAATTGCGCGTTATCGAGCTCACGCCGCCCGCCCTGCGTCGAGCCGTTTTCCGGCCAGGCAAAAATCAGGTCGATGTCGGAGGAGAAATTAAGTTCTCCACCACCGAGTTTACCCATGCCGAGAATCATCAATGGTTGCGCGACGCCATTTTGATTGCACGGTGTCCCCCACTCGCGGCAGCATGCGGTATACAGCCAGTCACGGGCAGCAATAATTAACGTTTCGGCCAGCACACTGAGCTGTTGCAGAGAGCTTTGAGTGGACACCTGCTGCAGCGTTTGCGCCCAGGCAATTCTCACCATCATGCGGCGACGGAACAGGCGTAACGCGGCCATTAGCGCGGGTTCGCTATCCACGCCCTGCAGTTCTTCCTGCAACCAGGCAGCATAGTTTTGCCATTCGTCGGCAAGTGGAGGGGACTGTTCAATTTCCGCAATCCATGCGGGATAAGCCGCCATGCTGTCACAAACAAAATCACTAAACGCCAATACAGCTTGAGCCTCGGGGCTCAGCGTCTGACGGTCAATCTCTTGTGGCAGACGCGCCAGCGCCGCCTGCAAATGCTGTTGTAAAAGTGGCGCTTGCGACATCATGGTCATATCCCTTAGTAACGATATCCCCTAAATAATTCGAGTTGCGGCCAACAACCCTGCAACTTGAAGTATGACGAGGAGGATTATTTCCCGCTGTGCAGCCAGAAAGGAGCCTGCGAGATGGCTTCATTGCGATAATGTTCAATTTCAACCTGTTGGCGAGTCACGATGGCATGACGTAACCCTTGCCAGTTATCCAGCCAGGGTTGCGTTTTCGTATCGTCGTAAACACCCGCCAGCAAGCGGATAGAACCGGTTTCTCGAGCCAAACGCGGCAGTTGATCGGCATAGCTATCGCCCAACGGGCGCTGGAAAGTCTCTTTCAGTTCAGCCGCGTGACGGGAAAGGTGGGTATCGGCGAAACGCTTGAACGACCCCGCCAGTTTCACATTGGCTTTTTCGTCGATAAATTTCCGCCACTGACGCCCGACCAACCATTCTGTCAGCGACAGTTTTGCCTGGCTGCTTTGCGCGCTGAAAGCAAGTTCCGGTGCTTTCAGATCTTGCGGCAGCATCGCTTCATACGTTGCCAACAGTTCACGCATCTCAGTGCTCGCTTTACGCGGAATAATGCCACCGAACAGTGCCAACGCGTGGCGTACGAGGCCAACCGCTTCCAGTACCTGAGCTTTCGCTTTGCCATTGCCACGCAACCACAGTTCTTCGTGGTACTGCCAATGGGACAGAGCCAGTTCAAGCGCACCTTCCAGTCCTTGCTCAACCGTTGCTTTCGCAGGCATGCGCAAAACTGTTAATGGTTTAATTTCTCGATCCTTGTTTCCCTGCGCCAGATGATAACCCCGCGCCGCTTTGCTCAGGCTGCCCTGACGTAGCCCCGGTTGTGCAACCAGTTGTTTGGCAAAGGCCAGAACATCAGTTGCTTCACCTTCCAACAATTCAAGTTCCAACTCACACAACGGCTCACTCAGTTCACCGGCTTTAACTTCACCGAGATCCAACGCCAGTTCGATACGGCTTAAAGCATGCGTCACTACCCATTTTTCACGCGAAAAATCGGTGCTAAATAAAGGGTTCAGTTGAGTCTGCAATGTATCGGCGCAGAGACCTTCCGGCCATACTTCTAGCGGGAACAGCGACAATGCCAATTCCGGCCCGCTCAGCTCAACATTGTATTCAGGACGCTGATGTAGCCCGCCAGTGACCCGGCCTGCGATTTTCATCGTCATTTCGTAACGGCCATTATCGCCACGGATACGCAGCCCCATATCATGGCGGCGCAGTTGGTTGTCGGCGGTTTCATAATAGATATTGAGCAACTGGCGAGGTTCGCTGTGCTGGCTTTCTAACGAATGTAAAGTGTTACGAAGAGAATCCAGTTCAACTGGATTAACAATAAATTTGAGTTCGATTTCTTGAGTCATCGTCATTTTGCTTATAGTTGTGTCACATCGAGCTAACGCCCGGCGAACTTAATCGTTTAATAGCGGTCAGTAGATAATATTTTTCACCAAATTACCATTAGTGGCGCGCATTTTGGCGGGCCATAAATCGCGAGTCAGTGGTCAAATTCACACCAGGATGATTCTCATTCAGGTTTACGGATTGCGTCGTCAGACTGATGCCACTACTATCGTTCCACTATTTATGACAATAACGACGAAATCATGCACAAATTCCGCCTAATTTGCCTTACTTTGCTCTGTCTTAACGTTTCAGTTGTGGCTCATGCCAACGAAAAACGTTATGTATCTGATGAACTCAACACTTGGGTGCGCAGTGGTCCTGGGGATAATTATCGCTTGCTCGGCACCGTGAATGCCGGGGAAGAAGTCACGCTGTTACAAAGCAATGAAGAATCCAAATATGGTCAGGTGCGCGACAGCAACGGTCGTACCTCATGGATCCCTTTGGCGCAGTTGAGCACTTCGCCAAGCTTGCGTATTCGTGTTCCAGACCTGGAAAACCAGGTTAAAACACTGACTGATAAGCTGACTAATATCGACACGACCTGGAATCAGCGCACTGCTGATATGCAGCAAAAAGTCGCGCAGAGCGACAGTGTCATTACCGGCCTAAAAGATGAAAATCAAGAACTTAAAAACCAATTGATCGTCGCGAAGAAAAAAGTTGAAGCTGCGAATGTTCAGTTGGATGACAAGCAACGCGCCATCATCATGCAGTGGTTTATGTACGGCGGCGGCGTTGCCGGTTTCGGTCTGCTGCTTGGCCTGTTACTGCCACACATGATCCCTAGCCGCAAGAAGAAAGATCGCTGGATGAACTGATCGCCGACCCTGTATCCTACACTTACGTATTATCGTAATTGGTTAACAGATGCAGGGGCATTAAAGCGTGAAGATTTATCTGGTCGGTGGTGCAGTACGTGATGGGTTATTGAAATTACCGGTCAAAGATAAAGATTGGGTGGTGGTGGGTACCACACCACAAGAAATGCTCGATGCAGGCTTCCAGCAGGTTGGGAAGGATTTCCCGGTATTTCTGCATCCTAAATCACGTGAAGAGTACGCATTAGCGCGAACCGAACGTAAGTCAGGCCCGGGATATACAGGTTTTACCTGCTATGCCGCGCCTGATGTCACGCTTGAACAAGACTTGTTGCGTCGCGATCTGACCATCAACGCCATTGCGCAGGACGAACACGGTGAGTTTATCGACCCGTATAATGGGCGTGCCGATGTCGAAAAACGCCTGTTGCGCCATGTGTCACCTGCTTTCAATGAAGATCCGCTTCGTGTTTTACGCGTCGCGCGTTTTGCTGCACGTTATGCCCATCTCAATTTTCAAATTGCCCCTGAAACCTTGGCACTGATGACCGCAATGGCGGCCAACGGTGAGTTGGCGCATCTGACACCAGAACGCGTGTGGAAAGAGACTGAAAACGCCCTCACCAGTCGTAATCCACAGATTTATTTCGATGTTCTGCGCAAATGCGGTGCGTTGGCGGTGTTATTCCCGGAAATCGACGCGCTGTTTGGTGTCCCTGCGCCAGAAAAATGGCACCCGGAAATCGACACCGGTATTCACGCTCTGATGACGCTGGCAATTGCCGCGCAACTCAGCCCGGACGTTGACGTCCGTTTTGCCACGTTATGCCACGATTTAGGTAAAGGATTGACACCAAAAGAGTTCTGGCCGCGCCATCATGGGCATGGTCCAGCCGGAGTAAAACTGGTGGAGCAAATGTGCCAGCGGATGCGCGTACCCAATGACATTCGTGACCTTGCCAAACTGGTCGCCGAATACCACGACCTGATTCACACCTTCGCTATTTTACAGCCGAAAACCATCATCAAATTATTCGACGCAATCGACGCGTGGCGTAAACC
>DATERH010000175.1:0-7964 GCA_035271785.1 Buttiauxella sp. | reverse complement strand
ACTCACTCTTCGAAAAACTCCATCGAAAACCATTTCGATACCAGTTTTGAATTGGAAGCGATGCTGGAAAAACGCGTTAAGCGCCAGTTGCTGGAAGAAGTTCAGGCTATTTGCCCTCCGCACGTAACGATTATGCAAGTTCGTCAGGGGCTGGCAAAAGGTCTCGGTCACGCTGTGCTGTGTGCTCACCCCGTTGTTGGCGATGAGCCATTTGCGGTCATCCTGCCAGATGTCATCCTCGATGAATTCGAGTCAGATCTTTCCCAGGACAACCTGGCTGAGATGATCGAACGTTTCAATGCTACAGGCCACAGTCAAATCATGGTTGAGCCGGTAGAAGATGTGACCGCTTACGGTGTTGTTGACTGCAAAGGCGTTGAATTGAATGAAGGCGATAGCGTGCCAATGGTGGGTATCGTTGAGAAACCTAAAGCGAACGTTGCGCCATCCAACCTTGCAGTTGTGGGGCGTTATGTCCTGACCGCAGATATCTGGCCGTTGCTGTCCAAAACACCTCCGGGTGCTGGCGATGAAATTCAACTGACTGACTCTATCGCAATGTTGATGGAAAAACAGACTGTTGAAGCCTACCACATGAAAGGCGTGAGCCATGACTGCGGTAACAAACTCGGCTACATGCAGGCGTTTGTGGAATACGGCATCCGTCACAACACTCTTGGGCCAGATTTTAAAGCCTGGTTAGAAGAGACCGTTGGCGCGAAAAAGTAATTCATTTCAACGCAGGATAGAAAGATGAAAGTTACTGTATTTGGTATCGGCTATGTTGGACTTGTGCAAGCAGCAGTGCTTGCAGAAGTCGGTCACGAAGTTATGTGTATAGATGTCGATGCGAAGAAAGTCGAAAATCTGAAAAACGGCGTGATCCCGATTTTTGAACCCGGCTTAACGCCGCTGGTTAAGAAAAATTATGAAGAAGGCCGTTTACAGTTCAGCACCGATGCTGAAATGGGTGTTCATCATGGTGAAATGCAATTTATTGCAGTAGGTACACCACCTGATGAAGATGGTTCTGCTGACCTGAAATATGTCACCGCTGTGGCGCGTACCATCGCGCAGTACATGACGTCCCATAAAGTTGTGCTCGATAAATCTACTGTTCCAGTCGGGACTGCAGACAAAGTGCGCAGCGTGATGGAAGAAACGCTCAAAGCCCGTGGCGTGGATATTTCATTCGATGTGGTATCCAATCCTGAATTCCTGAAGGAAGGAGCAGCAGTTTCTGACTGCATGCGCCCTGAACGTATCGTTATTGGTACAGATAACGAAGATGCGGTTGATTTGCTGCGCGAACTGTACGAACCGTTCAACCGTAATCACGACCGTATGATCCTGATGGACATCCGTAGCGCCGAGTTGACTAAGTACGCCGCGAATTGCATGTTGGCGACTAAAATTAGCTTTATGAACGAAATCTCAAACCTGGCAGAACGTTTGGGTGCGGATATCGAGAAAGTGCGTATGGGTATCGGTTCTGACTCACGCATCGGTTACAGCTTTATCTATCCTGGCTGCGGTTATGGTGGCTCTTGCTTCCCTAAAGATGTCCAGGCACTGATTCGTACTGCTCAGCAGATTGGCTACACGCCACGTATTCTGCAAGCGGTGGAAGAGGTAAACCACGACCAGAAGTTAAAACTCCCTGAGTTTATTTCTCGTCATTTTGGTGAAGACTTGAAAGGCAAAACCTTCGCGCTGTGGGGGCTTTCTTTCAAACCCAATACTGATGATATGCGTGAAGCCTCAAGCCGCGTCCTGATGGAAGCGCTTTGGGAACGCGGTGCTCAGGTGCAGGCGTATGACCCAGAAGCAATGGATGAAACCCAGCGCATTTACGGACATCGTTCTGATTTGAAATTGATGGGTACTAAAGAGGCTGCATTACAAGATGCGGATGCTTTGGTTATTTGTACCGAGTGGCAAAGTTTCCGTGCCCCTGATTTCGACGCAATTAAGAAATCATTAAAACAACCGGTTATCTTTGACGGCCGTAACCTGTATGATCCTGAGAGACTAAGCAAACGCGGCTTTGTTTATTATGCAATTGGCCGCGGAGCGTCCATCAATATTGCGTAAGATATCCTAAATAATTCAGGTTGCATCGCGGTGGGCTCATCCAGCCACCAAAGATGCAACTTGAAGTATGAAGGGTATAAATGAGGGTTATATGAAATATTTGGTTACCGGCAGTGCAGGTTTTATTGGATTCCATGTTAGCGAACGTTTGCTCAATGCCGGTCACCAGGTTATCGGTATCGATAATCTGAACGACTATTATGACGTCAATCTCAAACTAGCTCGTCTTGATCTCCTTGCTCCTCACGCTTCATTCCGTTTCCAACAAATTGACCTCGCCGATCGCAATGCCATGGCAGAATTATTTGCCACAGAGAAATTTGATCGTGTGATTCATCTTGCTGCACAAGCAGGTGTTCGTTATTCAATCGATAACCCTTTGGCTTATGCGGATTCAAACTTGGTTGGGCATTTAAATGTGCTTGAAGGTTGCCGCCATAATAAAGTTGGGCATCTGTTATATGCATCTTCAAGCTCAGTATATGGCCTGAATCGTAAACTTCCGTTCTCAACGGATGACAGCGTCGACCACCCAATTTCTTTATATGCGGCTACTAAAAAAGCTAACGAGTTGATGTCGCATACTTACTCGCACTTATATGGACTCCCGACGACCGGTTTGCGTTTCTTTACCGTGTATGGTCCATGGGGCCGTCCGGATATGGCGTTATTTAAATTTACCCGTGCGATTGTCGAAGGGAAGAGTATTGATGTTTACAATCACGGTCAAATGCGTCGTGATTTTACTTATATCGATGATATAGCCGAAGCGATTGTGCGTTTACAGGATGTCATTCCACAAGCAGATGCACAATGGACAGTAGAAGAAGGAACGCCAGCGACCAGTTCAGCGCCTTACCGTGTTTATAACATCGGTAATAGCAATCCTGTGACACTGATGGACTATATTACGGCGCTGGAAACCTCACTGGGGAAAGTGGCGCAGAAAAACATGCTTCCTATGCAACCAGGTGACGTACTTGAAACCAGCGCGGATACACAGGCGTTGTATGATGTTATCGGCTTTAAGCCACAGACATCAGTACAGGATGGCGTACAGCGGTTTGTAGACTGGTATAAGGCATTTTATAAAGTCAGTTGAAACCGAAGTCCAGATAGGTTCGTAAAATGAAAAAGGGAAGCCAGGCTTCCTTTTTTTGTGGCGACGGTTTATTGACCGGATTTAAAACTACATAGCGCAATTGCCCAATAGTACGCAAAATAAAAATCCCGCCGAAGCGGGATTTAATAAGCAGCACTAAAAGCCAAAATTAGGCAATCAGGAAGTCTTCCAGTTTCTTGCCTTGTTCTTCCATTGCTTTTTTGATTACAGCTGGAGTACGGCCCTGGCCAGTCCAGGTTTTGCTTTCACCGTTTTCATCGATGTACTGATATTTAGCTGGGCGTGCAGCGCGTTTTGCTTTGCCTGCAGATTTAACAGCAGCCATGCTATTCAGTAATTCATTAGGATCAATGCCGTCAGCAATCAGCATTTCACGGTATTGTTGCAGTTTACGAGTGCGCTCTTCAATTTCTGCAGCAGCAGCATTATCTTCTTCGCGACGTTCGGTAACAACAACTTCTAATTTTTCCAGCATTTCTTCCAGCGTTTCCAGAGTACATTCTCTAGCTTGTGCACGAAGGGTACGGATGTTGTTAAGAATTTTAAGTGCTTCGCTCATTTTAGTAATCTCAATCTTATATTGATGGTTGGCTTGTTGGGCTAATAATAGAGGCTTAAATTAAGTTCTGCAATAGGGGATAATGTAAGGAATTCAAAATTCCATAATATTTTGTCGATTTATAAAAGGGCATTAACTTAAATTTTGTCCTTAATGACGGTTAAACAAAACCCGGGTAACTCACTTTTTCAACAACAACCCTGATAGGAACAGGGTTTGCTGAGGCTCTAAATTGAGGTTTCACAGCATTAATGGTGAAATATCAACCTTTGGTATTATTGCCTGTAACGGGGGATATTCTTAATGGTTAAATATTATTAGCGATTCAATGAGTTCCACACCATGGTAATGAAAAACACTGAAAAGTCCGTAAGTTAACACAATGTGATGAACTTCAAACATCTGATGCCTTACAGCCATTTTGATACAGCGACTTATATATCAGACGAACAATTAGAGAAAATTTTCTTACAAACGCTGGGTAACGGCAACTCTGTAACGGCTTATGATATAATCCGTGTTAATAATATTTACATTTTAACTCAGGCTAGCTGACCAATGGCACAACTCTACTTTTACTATTCCGCGATGAATGCGGGTAAATCCACGGCATTACTGCAATCTTCTTACAACTATCAAGAGCGCGGAATGCGCACTCTGGTGTATACCGCAGAAATTGATAACCGGTTCGGCTCTGGAAAAGTGAGTTCGCGTATTGGGTTATCATCGCCAGCCAAGCTTTACAATGATACTACCCAATTATTCAATGAAATACGCGACGAGCATCAGCGTGATGCGGTGCATTGTGTTCTGTTGGATGAATGCCAATTTTTGACGCGTGACCAAGTATTGGCGTTATCAGACGTAGTGGATGAATTAGATATTCCCGTCCTGTGTTATGGGTTACGTACTGATTTTCAGGGGGAATTATTCGGTGGGAGCCAATATTTATTGGCGTGGTCAGATAAACTGGTGGAATTAAAGACTATCTGTTTCTGTGGCCGCAAAGCCAGCATGGTGCTGCGATTGGACCAGGAAGGGCGTCCCTATAATCAGGGTGAACAAGTGGTTATTGGCGGCAATGAACGTTACGTATCGGTTTGTCGCAAGCATTACAAGGACGCGCTACAAAAAGGCTCGCTGCAAGGCATTCAGAGCGCATAAAAAATAAAAGAGAGGGTAAGGGGCGTCCTGGCCTCTTATCATCGTGAAATGGATTGTGCTGCGATTTTTGAAAAACAGACATAAAAAAACCCGCCGAAGCGGGTTTTTTATTAAGCATTGCAATTAAGCGGTTTTCTTCGCTTTCTTGTCAGCTTTAGCTGCTGGAGCAGCTTCTTTTGCAGCCGATGCTGGCAGGCTACCTTCTTCTACGTAATCACGACCGTAGAAGGTATCCATCAGAATCTGTTTCAGTTCAGAGATCAGCGGGTAACGTGGGTTAGCACCGGTACACTGGTCATCGAACGCATCTTCGGACAGTTTATCAACGTGAGCCAGGAAGTCAGCTTCCTGAACGCCTGCTTCGCGGATGGACTTAGGAATACCCAGTTCAGCCTTGATGCTTTCCAGCCATGCCAGCAGTTTCTCGATCTTAGCAGCAGTACGGTCGCCCGGTGCGCTCAGACCCAAGTGATCTGCGATTTCAGCATAACGACGACGCGCTTGTGGGCGGTCATACTGGCTGAAAGCAGTCTGCTTGGTTGGGTTGTCATTCGCGTTATAGCGGATAACGTTGGAGATCAACAGGGCGTTCGCCAGACCGTGAGGAATGTGGAACTGTGAACCCAGTTTGTGAGCCATTGAGTGACACACACCCAGGAAGGCGTTCGCAAACGCAATACCCGCGATGGTCGCAGCGTTGTGTACACGCTCACGAGCAATAGGGTTTTTAGAGCCTTCATGGTAAGACGCAGGCAGGTTTTCTTTCAGCAGTTTCAGTGCTTGCAGAGCCTGGCCATCAGAGAACTCGCTCGCCAGTACGGAAACGTAAGCTTCCAGTGAGTGAGTCACGGCATCAAGACCACCGAATGCACACAGGGACTTAGGCATATCCATCACCAGGTTGGCATCAACAATCGCCATGTCTGGAGTCAGAGCGTAGTCAGCCAGTGGGTATTTCTGGCCAGTTGCATCATCAGTTACAACTGCAAACGGAGTCACTTCTGAACCCGTACCGGAAGTGGTGGTAACCGCGATCATTTTCGCTTTTACGCCCATTTTCGGGAACTTGTAGATACGCTTACGGATGTCCATGAAGCGCAGTGCCAGTTCTTCGAAATGAGTTTCTGGGTGCTCGTACATTACCCACATGATTTTCGCAGCATCCATTGGGGAACCGCCGCCCAGCGCGATGATCACGTCTGGTTTGAAGGAGTTCGCCAGTTCTGCACCTTTACGTACCACGGACAGAGTTGGATCAGCTTCTACTTCGAAGAAGACTTCAGTTTCAACGCCAGCTGCTTTCAGAACAGAAGTGATCTGGTCTGCATAGCCGTTGTTGA
Source organism: Buttiauxella sp. (assembly GCA_035271785.1). Lineage (GTDB taxonomy): Bacteria > Pseudomonadota > Gammaproteobacteria > Enterobacterales > Enterobacteriaceae > Buttiauxella. The sequence goes on along the minus strand of DATERH010000175.1, from coordinate 1,684 downwards.
ACAGGAAACGGTCGGTAACGATCATCGCACGTTTGTGACCATCAGTAATCACTTCGTCCAGCGCGATTGGCAGAGAGCCACGGCGGAAGTAGATAGATTTCGGAAGTTTATGCCACAACATGTTCTCAGCTCGCTTAGCAACGGTTTTCTTGTTGATCAGGTGCTTAGGACCCACGTTCTCAGAGATGGAGTTACCACCCCATGAACCGCAACCCAGAGTCAGGGATGGCGCGAGTTTGAAGTTGTACAGGTCACCGATACCACCCTGAGAAGCAGGGGTGTTGATCAGGATACGTGCAGTTTTCATTTTGTCGCCGAAGTGCTTAACGCGCTCTGGCTGATTGTCCTGGTCGGTGTACAGACAAGAGGTATGACCGATACCGCCCATCTCAACCAGTTTCTCAGCTTTAGAAACAGCATCTTCGAAGCTCTTAGCACGGTACATAGCCAGAGTTGGAGACAGTTTTTCGTGAGCAAACGGCTCAGATTCGTCAACAACGGTAACTTCACCAATCAGAATTTTGGTGTCAGCCGGTACTGTGAAGCCTGCCAGTTCAGCAATTTTGGTTGCTGGCTGACCAACGATAGCTGCGTTCAGTGCGCCATTTTTCAGGATGATGTCCTGAACAGCTTTCAGCTCTTTACCTTGCAGCATGTAGCCGCCGTGGGATGCAAAACGCTCGCGCACTGCATTGTATGCAGAGTCAACAACGATAACTGACTGCTCGGAAGCACAGATTACGCCGTTATCGAAGGTTTTGGACATCAGGATAGAAGCAACAACACGTTTGATGTCAGCAGTTTCGTCAACAACAACTGGGGTGTTACCTGCGCCTACGCCGATTGCTGGTTTACCGGAGCTGTATGCTGCTTTAACCATGCCAGGACCACCTGTTGCCAGAATCATGTTGATATCTGGGTGGTGCATCAGGGCGTTAGACAGTTCTACAGAGGGTTGGTCAATCCAACCGATCAGATCTTTAGGTGCACCAGCAGCGATAGCAGCTTGCAGAACGATGTCTGCGGCTTTGTTAGTCGCGTCTTTTGCACGTGGATGTGGAGAGAAGATAATCGCATTACGAGTCTTAAGGCTTATCAGAGACTTAAAGATCGCAGTAGATGTTGGGTTAGTCGTCGGCACGATACCGCAGATGATACCGATTGGCTCAGCGATAGTGATAGTCCCGAAGGTATGGTCTTCATCCAGAACACCACAGGTTTTCTCATCTTTATAGGCGTTGTAGATATACTCAGAAGCAAAGTGGTTTTTGATCACTTTATCTTCAATGATACCCATGCCAGACTCGGCAACGGCTAGTTTCGCTAGGGGGATTCGAGCATCAGCGGCAGCCAGGGCGGCGGCGCGGAAGATTTTATCAACTTGCTCTTGAGTAAAGTTGGCATATTCACGCTGGGCTTTCTTGACGCGCTCTACAAGTGCGTTAAGTTCAGCGACATTAGTTACAGCCATAATGCTCTCCTGATAATGTTAAACTCTTTTAGTAAATAAGCTGCTCGAGACGACAGTATAGTCAGCGGGCAACAGCTTGCGTAAGAAGAGGGCCACGACTATCCAAAAACTTCCCAAAACATCTTGCTGATTTACTAAAAGAGCCTTATCGAAAAAACCTATTCATGGTCTGAATTATACGCTCTTCAGATGTATCCAAGAGTACTCACTTTT
>DATERH010000174.1:0-6161 GCA_035271785.1 Buttiauxella sp. | reverse complement strand
TAAAACACTGTGGTTCTATAACCCGTTTGTTGAACAAGTCAGCGCGACCTGGTTAAAAGACGCGACCGGCAATACGCCGTTTATGTTGATTGCACGTAACCAAAGCAGTGACTGGCAGCAGTACAACATCAAACAAAGCGGCGATGATTTTATACTGACGCCAAAAACTAGCGCCGGTAATCTTAAGCAGTTCACCATTAATGTTGGGCGAGATGGGACTATCCATCAGTTCAGTGCCATTGAGCAAGACGATCAACGCAGCAGCTATGCGCTGAAAACCCAGCAAAATGGTGCTGTGGACCTGAGCAAGTTTACGTTTACCCCGCCTAAAGGCGTGACGGTGGACGATCAACGTAAGTAGAGGTATGAGTGAGCAACCTGTCGCTCGATTTTTCTGAGAATACCTTCCAGCCTCTGGCCGCACGTATGCGGCCAGAGAACCTCGCGCAGTACATCGGTCAACAACATCTGCTCGCCCCTGGCAAACCACTTCCTAAAGCTATCGAAGCGGGGCATCTCCATTCAATGATTTTATGGGGGCCACCAGGTACGGGTAAAACCACGCTTGCGGAAGTGATTGCCCACTATGCTGACGCGGATGTTGAACGTATCTCGGCGGTGACTTCCGGCGTGAAAGAAATCCGCGAAGCCATAGAGCGCGCGCGTCAGAATCGTAACGCTGGGCGGCGCACTATTCTGTTTGTAGACGAAGTCCATCGTTTCAACAAAAGCCAACAAGACGCCTTTTTGCCTCATATTGAAGACGGCACAATCACGTTTATCGGTGCCACCACCGAAAACCCATCTTTCGAGCTTAACTCGGCACTATTGTCGCGGGCACGCGTTTACTTGCTCAAATCGCTGACGACGGAAGATATCGAAAAAGTACTCGACCAGGCAATGAACGAAGCTGCACGCGGTTATGGCGAGCAGAATATCGTCCTGCCGGACGAAACTCGTCTGGCTATTGCACAACTGGTTAACGGCGATGCCCGGCGTGCGTTGAACACGCTGGAAATGATGGCCGACATGGCCGAAGTCGATTCCAGTGGAAATCGCGTGCTGCAAATTGCTCTGCTGACGGAAATTGCAGGGGAACGCAGTGCGCGCTTTGATAATAAAGGCGACCGTTTCTACGATTTGATATCAGCACTGCATAAATCGGTACGTGGTTCATCACCTGACGCTGCCCTGTATTGGTATGCTCGTATTATTACGGCCGGTGGCGATCCGTTGTATGTGGCTCGTCGTTTGCTGGCAATTGCATCCGAAGATGTGGGTAATGCCGATCCGCGTGGGATGCAAGTCGCTCTTGCTGCGTGGGACTGCTTTACACGCGTTGGCCCAGCGGAAGGTGAGCGTGCGATTGCTCAGGCCATCGTTTATCTTGCGTGTGCCCCAAAAAGCAATGCGGTCTATACGGCATTTAAAGCCGCCATGGCCGATGCCCGCGACCGCCCCGATTACGACGTTCCCGTCCATTTGCGCAATGCGCCAACCAAACTGATGAAAGAAATGGGGTATGGTCAGGAGTATCGCTATGCTCATGACGAACCCAATGCCTACGCGTCTGGTGAGGTCTACTTCCCGCAGGAAATGGCACAAACACGCTATTATCAGCCGACAAACAGAGGTCTTGAGGGCAAGATTGGTGAAAAGCTCGCCTGGCTTGCTGAACAGGATCAAAATAGCCCGACAAAACGCTACCGATAATTCAGGCGTTGCGGTAAGGTTAGCAAGACTATCATTGCGGTTGCAGGCTGTGACCGCTATCCCCTTCATTTAATTCGATAAGCACAGGATAAGCATGCTCGATCCCAATCTACTGCGTACAGAGCCAGACGCAGTCGCTGAAAAACTGGCACGCCGAGGCTTCAAGCTGGATGTAGAAACGCTGCGCTCCTTAGAAGAGCGTCGTAAAGTGTTGCAGGTCAAAACTGAAAATCTGCAGGCTGAGCGTAACTCGCGATCGAAATCCATCGGCCAGGCGAAAGCGCGTGGGGAAGACATCGAGCCATTGCGTCTGGAAGTTAACCAACTCGGTGAAGACCTGGATGCAGCGAAAACTGAGCTTGATGCCCTGCTGGTAGAGATCCGTGATATCTCTTTGACGTTGCCAAATATCCCGGACGATTGCGTACCTTTAGGAAAAGACGACAGCGAAAACGTTGAAGTCAGCCGCTGGGGTGAGCCACGTAAGTTCGATTTCGAAGTGCGTGATCACGTGACGCTGGGCGAAATGGCCAAAGGCCTGGACTTCGCTGCTGCGGTAAAACTGACCGGCTCCCGTTTTGTCGTGATGCAAGGTGAAATCGCCCGTATGCATCGTGCCCTGAGCCAGTTCATGCTGGATCTGCATACCGAACAGCATGGTTACGTTGAAAACTACGTGCCGTACCTGGTTAACCATGAAACGCTGTACGGTACTGGCCAGTTACCTAAATTCGGTGGTGACCTGTTCCACACTCGTCCGCTGGATGAAGAAGCGGATGCCAGCAACTACGCGCTGATCCCAACCGCAGAAGTGCCGTTGACCAACCTGGTGCGTGACGAGATCATTGATGAAGACTCTCTGCCGCTGAAAATGACCGCTCATACGCCATGCTTCCGTTCAGAAGCCGGTTCTTACGGTCGCGATACTCGCGGTCTGATTCGTCAGCATCAGTTCGATAAAGTTGAAATGGTGCAGATCGTTCGTCCGGAAGACTCAATGGATGCGCTGGAAGAACTCACGGGTCACGCTGAGAAAGTGCTGCAGTTGTTGGGTCTGCCATACCGTAAAGTGCTGCTGTGCAGCGGTGATATGGGCTTTGGCTCGGCTAAAACCTATGATCTTGAAGTCTGGTTGCCAGCCCAGGACACCTACCGTGAAATCTCATCTTGTTCGAACATGTGGGATTTCCAGGCGCGTCGTTTGCAGGCTCGCTGCCGCAGCAAAGCAGACAAGAAAACCCGTCTGGTGCATACACTGAACGGTTCCGGTTTGGCTGTCGGTCGTACTCTGGTTGCAGTGCTGGAAAACTACCAACAGGCAGACGGCCGTATCGAAGTGCCTGAAGTATTGCGTCCTTATATGAAAGGGCTTGAGTACATCGGCTAATGTGTTAACGAAATTTATTTCTTTTAAAAGCGCCTATAGGCGCTTTTTTTTTTGCCGTAAATATTCTCATTACCAGTGATCATCTAACTTTATTGACACCAAACAAAAACGAATACCTCTATGTGAGTATTATTGGCTCAAGAAAGAGAGTGAAGATTATTACAATAAATCATTCAGTATTCTTATCATTTGGCGACTTTAGGTTAAATGACTTAACCGGGTCATCAGTCGTGATACTGGCAAATATTAAGACACTCCTTTCTGCTTTTGGCTGAGCAATGGAAACGCGGGCCGTACTTCCCTGAGTAACCACTGCCGGCTTGTTTAAATGTGAGCATGGAACAAGTGGGTCCTATGAAAGAGAAAACTTCTAATGTGGTACTTGCCGCCCATGTAAGCCGCCGTAAGCTGGTGAAAACCACGGCTATTGGTGGGCTTGCTGCTGCGACTGGTGCTTTATCGCTTCCCTTTAGCCGCCTGGCTTTCGCGCAAGACGCTGCTGATACCGTCAGTCAACCGGGAAAAATTACCTGGAGCGCTTGCACTGTCAACTGCGGTAGCCGCTGCCCGTTGCGTATGCATGTTGTCGATGGCGAAATCAAATACGTTGAGACAGACAATACCGGTAATGATGATTACGAAGGGTTGCATCAGGTTCGTGCCTGTTTGCGTGGCCGTTCGATGCGTCGCCGTGTCTACAATGCTGATCGCCTGAAATATCCCATGAAGCGTGTGGGTGCTCGTGGTGAAGGCAAGTTTGAGCGTATAAGCTGGGACGAAGCCTTCGATATCCTCGCTAATAGCATGAAAGGCATCATCAAAGAATATGGCAACGAAGCAATCTATTTGAACTACGGTACGGGTACGCTGGGTGGCACGATGACTCGTTCGTGGCCGCCGGGTTCAACATTAATTGCCCGTCTCATGAACTGTTGCGGTGGGTATTTGAATCACTATGGTGACTATTCCACTGCTCAGATTGCCGCTGGCCTGAATTACACCTACGGTGGTTGGGCGGATGGCAACAGCCCGTCTGACATTGAAAACAGCAAACTCGTGGTGTTGTTTGGCAACAACCCTGGTGAAACACGTATGAGCGGCGGTGGGGTGACTTATTACCTCGAGCAAGCGCGCGAAAAATCTAACGCACGCATGATTATCATCGACCCGCGATATACCGACACGGGTGCCGGCCGCGAAGATGAATGGATCCCAATTCGTCCGGGCACTGACGCAGCACTTATCTCCGCGTTAGCGTGGGTAATGATCACAGAAAACCTCGTCGATCAGCCTTTCCTCGACCAATATTGCATCGGTTACGATGAAAAAACACTGCCAAAAACGGCACCAGCTAACGGTCACTACAAAGCATATATTCTTGGAAATGGTGCCGATGGTGTAGCGAAAACACCGCAATGGGCAGCGAAAATCACCGGTATTCCTGCTGATCGTATTATTAAACTGGCTCGTGAAATCGCCACCGCAAAACCTGCGTTTATCAGCCAGGGTTGGGGGCCGCAGCGCCATTCGAATGGCGAATTGGTTTCCCGTGCTATCTCAATGCTGTCAATTCTGACGGGGAACGTGGGGATTCATGGCGGTAACAGCGGTGCGCGCGAGGGTTCTTACGATTTACCGTTTGTTCGCATGCCTACGCTGGAAAACCCAGTGCAGACCAGTATATCGATGTTTCTGTGGACCGATGCCATCGAGCGTGGCCCGGAAATGACGGCAACTCGCGATGGCGTGCGTGGCAAAGATAAACTCGATGTGCCGATCAAGATGATCTGGAACTACGCCAGTAACTGTCTGATTAATCAGCATTCAGAGATCAATCGTACCCACGACATTCTGCAAGACGACAAGAAATGCGAAATGATTGTGGTTATTGATAACCACATGACTTCATCTGCTAAATACGCAGATATTCTGCTGCCAGACTGCACTGCGTCTGAACAGATGGATTTCTGTCTGGATGCATCGTGCGGCAACATGTCCTATGTGATTTTTGCAGACCAGGCAATTAAACCGCGCTTCGAATGCAAGACTATCTATGAGATGACCAGCGAACTGGCAAAACGTATGGGCGTTGAGGAGAAGTTTACCGAAGGCCGCACGCAAGAAGGCTGGATGCGTCACTTGTATAAACAGTCTCAGGAAGCGATTCCAGAACTCCCGAGCTTCGATGAATTCCGTAAGCAAGGCATCTTTAAGCAGCGCGATCCAGAAGGGCACCACGTGGCTTATAAAGCCTTCCGTGAAAATCCTGCGGCTAACCCGCTGACGACTCCCTCTGGGAAAATTGAAATCTATTCTGAGCAACTGGCAGAAATTGCCGCGACGTGGCAACTCAACGAAGGGGACGTCATCGATCCACTGCCGGTTTATAGCGCCGGTTTCGAAAACTTTGGCGATCCACTAACAGAGAAATGGCCCTTGCAGATGACCGGTTTCCACTACAAGGCGCGCACACACTCAACCTACGGCAACGTGGAAGTATTGAAGGCTGCTTGTCGTCAGGAAATGTGGATCAACCCAATCGACGCTCAGCGTCGTGGGATTCAAAACGGTGATAGGGTGCGCGTTTTCAACGGACGCGGTGAAGTTAATATCAACGCAAAAGTTACACCGCGCATTATTCCTGGTGTTGTCGCGATGGGGGAAGGGGCATGGTACAGCCCGGATGCTAACAAGGTGGATCAGGCGGGTTGCATTAACGTGTTAACCACTCAACGACCTTCGCCGCTGGCGAAAGGTAACCCATCCCACAGTAACCTCGTCCAGGTCGAAAAGGCGTAAGGAATAGCTGATGACAACTCAATACGGATTTTATATAGATTCCAGCCGTTGCACCGGGTGTAAGACTTGCGAACTGGCGTGCAAAGACTACAAAAACTTAGGACCGGATGTCAGCTTCCGTCGCATCTATGAATATGCTGGCGGTGACTGGCAGGAAGATAACGGTGTTTGGCAGCAAAACGTGTTTGCCTACTATTTGTCGATTGCCTGTAACCATTGCGAAGACCCTGCCTGTACCAAGGTCTGCCCAAGCGGGGCAATG
>DATERH010000173.1:0-27322 GCA_035271785.1 Buttiauxella sp. | reverse complement strand
CAAAACCATTTTCTCATGCCGTGCGGATCTCAAGTTGCTCAATAACGAGATTGAATCGCTGTTGGTGAATACGCTTGAGCCTGTTCTGGCCATTAGCCGCAGCCTTGGGCAGGTGTATCCGGCAAAAATCATCGCTGATATTTGGAAGCTTATGTTTTATAACGCCGCTCATGACAGTATTGGCGGTTGTAATAGCGACGATACTAATCAAGATATTTTCTTCCGCTACAAGCAGGCTCGCGATTTAGCCGTCAACCTGCTGGAGTTGCATACCCGACTCATTGCCATTCGTACCCCGCGCGAGCACAATTATACATTCACTATTTTTAACCCGCTGACCAATACGGCCGTGCCACAGGTGACCTTTGAAGCATGGTTGCCTGGGGTTCCATTCACCTTGCGCGATGCGGCGGGCAATGCCTTACCCTACGTCATTGAACAACAAATCGATCTCACCCGTTACGTGTTGAACCAGACTATTCGCCTCAATCCGGGTAAACCGTACCATAAGCCAGAAAAAGTCTATCGCAGCCAAATTACGGTGAATAGCTGCGCGTTACCGGCACTTGGCTACACGCGCTGGTATCTTGATTTTACAACTGACGGCGCAAGTCAGACGGTCAAGGAAAATGCATCGGTCATCGAAAACACCTTTTATCGCCTGGAAGTGGAAGAGAATGGGCTACTCACCATCAACCATAAATCCACCGGTAAACGCTACGAGCGCCAGATGCTGTTGGTGGAAAACGGTGATGATGGCGACTCCTACAACTATTCGCCTCCGCGAGGTGATTTGGTTGTGACTTCTGAAGATTGCCTGGTGTCTGCATGCCGGGAGATGAATTCCCTGAACCAGTCGCTGTTGCTTGAATATGTACTTAACGTTCCTGGCAATCTCGAAGAGCGGGCGCAGGGCATCGCCACCTCGGCAATGAAAGTCGCGGTGCGTGTGGCTTTGCTGCATGACGACATGATCCGTTTTGCTGTCGAGCTGGATAACCAGACGCTCAGCCACCGTTTATGCGTCCATTTCGCGACGGACATACTGGCAAATGTCTCCTATACGGATCAGTTGTTTGGAGTCGTTACGCGCCCGGTACAACTGAGCAACGCCCTGAAAGTGTGGGAAGCGGAAAACTGGCATGAAAAACCGATTTCCATTGAGCCAATGCAAAGCTACGTGAACCTGCATGATGAAAAGCACGGCTTCACGTTGCACACCAATGGCGTACGTGAATATGAAATCGTCGGCGACAATTTCGACACTATCTCCATTACTCTTTTCCGTTCATTCGGTTACATGGGTAAAGAGAACCTGCTCTACCGCCCTGGGCGTGCTTCGGGTGAATCAGTAGTCGCTACGCCAGATGCACAACTTTCTGGATTGTTGTCTTTCGCATTTGGCTGGCGAATCTATAGCGGCACGTTTGACGAGGCGCAACATGCACGGCTGACTAAATCCTTGCTGACCTCTTTCCCGGTCTATCAGGACAGCGACTTCCTCAATGGTCGCTTACGTTTTTGCCTGAGCGACGAACCCCGCACTTATCCGCAGGAATACAGTCTGCTGGCTCTGCCTGATGGCCCGGAAGATGCACTGGTCAGCGTGGTGAAATGTGCAGAAGAGGGCGAGGGGCTAATTTGCCGCTTCTATAACCCAACGCTGAATACCACCGCTAACATTCCGACGCTGAAAAATGCTCGTTACGTCATGCTGGACGAAGTAACCCCATCACAGGAAAGGGTCGCGCTAAAACCTAATGATGTGCAGACGTTATACGTAGAACTCGTGTGAAGAGATAAATGAGACTGTTTCCCAATAAACGCATCAGAGATATTTTCACCCAAATTGCCCTGGGTAATGTGACACAAACCTCTCTGGCCAAAGAGATGAATGTGTCAACGCGCACTATCCGCAGTGACCTGAAGGAGCTAAACGATATCGTTGGCGGGTTTGGTAACAGTCTTACTCACGATCGTAAGAAAGGTTTTTCCATTCAGGTTAACAATCCGGCGGGTCACAAAACCCTGCTTGAACAGTCGCAAAAGCCCTGGAAAGAGACGCGTTCGACAGCAGAGCGCCGCCGGTCTTTGCTGTCGATGCTGCTGCGCCAGGATGCGGAAATCTCGCTTGAGGAGCTTGAGTCGAGGTGGTTTATCAGTATCTACAGCCTGAGAAACGACATGACTTTGCTGAAGCGCCATTTTGCCCTCTATGACCTGAACATCGTTTCCGAAGCGGCCGATAAACTTAAACTCTCCGGCAGCGAAATAGCGTTCCGTCGCTGTATTTACGAAAACCTGCTGCGCTCAAAAGAAGCGGAAGAAGATTATCAGGCGATCTTTGATTCGGTGGCGACAATTTCCAGTATCAAACTGGTGCTGAGTGACTACTTTGTTAGCCATGGATTAGTCGTAAGCGATGTTAATTTGCGGTTTTTTACCCTGATTTGTGGCATTGCCTGTGAACGTATTCTTCGGGGAAGGTGGTTGCTGGATGATGAGTTTGGCGCTTGTGAACCGCACTTCAAAACCGTCGCACGGGATATTCTTCCCCTACTGCTGGCGGATGGTGTAACAAGCATTGCGCAAAGCGAAATCGATTATATGGCGATGAACCTCGCCGCGTTTTGTTCCATGACGAATGAATATGCGCTTGAGCATGAGCAGCTGGATGCCGAGCGGACGGTGATGAACCACTTTTTGAGTTATGTCAGTTCGTCCTGGTTCTGCGACGTCAATTATGATGAGCTGTCTCGCAAGAATCTGCTCTGTCACATCAAGGCCATGCGGATACGCGTTAATAACAACATCACTATTATCAACCCGTTAATTGAGCAAATTAAGCGTCATTATCCATTGATGTATGAAATGACGCTGACGGCTTTTAGTGAACTGGAACACTGCTTCGCTAACAAAATTAGCGATGATGAAATTGGCTATCTCGTCATGCATATCGGGGCCATTCTTGAAGAGACTCATCTGAAAGATAAAGGTCAAACTATCAGTGCATTAGTCGTCAACGACCAGGGTGAAGCCTCAACCCGGATCGTCTGCCAGAAAATAATCAGAATGTACCCCAACATCGCTATAAGAAAATGCGTTTCGGTTGAGCAGTATAAAGCGATGCCTCATGTGGAAGAGAGCATTGTCATTAGCTTTGTCGCCATTCAAGAGAAAAATAAACGGGTGATCAATTTGCCGCCATTGCCGGAAAGATGGCAACTGGAAAACATGAAGTATTTTTTAACCGCCGAAAATACTCCTCCCGCGAGAATGGTTAATTATTTTTCTGCGGATCACTTTTTTGTATTTGAAAGCCAGACGCATACCAAACAATCCCTGATTAATTTTCTCTCCACGCAACTGGAATTAAAAGGAAGGGTCGACCAGCACTATTTAGACTCGGTGATTGAACGAGAAGCACGAGCGTCCACATTGCTGGATGATAAAATCGCCATCCCGCACCCATTGGGCCTGGTAGCATTGAGCACGATGGTGACGGTGGCGATATTTCCTGACGGCATTGAATGGGATGTGGGGAAAAAAGTGAAACTGGTCTATCTGCTGGCGATTAGTGAAGATGCTTTTACTGATAGCATGATTATTTATGATTATCTGACCAATATTCTTGATAATGACGTTATAGGTAATTTAAGCCAGTGCACCACTTATGCTGATTTTCTATCGTTGTCACAAAAATATTTTTTATAAAATACTCATTATAAGCAATGTCCGTACCACATGATCTGGATAATGCCAGCGTAATCTGGCTAAAAATTCATATTTATATTAAAGCCATACATCGTGTTTTGCACCGTTGTGTTTAGCCGTTATTCATTTAGGGTGATTTGATGGGAAAGGCCAGCAATGCTGGCCCTTATTGTTGACTACTTGTCTTGACCCGGAGGTGTACCGTTGCTCCCATGCACTAAGGCCGCACGTGAGCCAGGCTCTGTGGTCTGGTCGCCAGCACCATAAACCCCTGCTCCTGTGCCATTACCACCAACCCAATCACCATTGCCCGTGGCCGCAGACGATTGCTGGCCGATGGATGAACCGTTTGACCTGGAGTTGTCGTTAGGGGACATCGTCGCCGACGCAAACGCCATCGTAGTTACCAGTGATAAAGTTGCTGCCAGAATGATTTTTTTCATAATATTTATTTCCTAAATGCAGGGTAAACTTTATAGTTTTTTTAGGAGCGGTATCAGGTTAGTGACATCGCTACCAGCCTGATTAACCCACCCGTCTTATTTCTTGGCCTGGCCTGGAGGGGTACCGTTGATTGCGTGCACTGCGTCCGAACGTGATCCCGGGCTTGTAGTTTGGTCAGCAGGGTTAGCGCCATATGAAGAAGTGCCATTACCACCGACAACGCCGCCGTTGCCGGTTATCTGTGAAGACGCTACTCCGACACCCGATCCCTGCGAATTAGAAGGGGCATCTTTAAAGGCTGCATCCGCGCCAGCGAACGCCATCGAGCTAGCCATAGATAAAACTGCTACCAGAATAATTTTTTTCATAATGTCTGCTTCCTATTGCTGTATGAATGCCGTGTGAACTGAAATTTTATTAGTCCCTGGAATTTTTCACGCAACCAGAAAGATAAGGGGTTTTAAAATCGCCCACATATCTAAATATATGCGCACCATCCATAGGGTTAATGCCTATTCAGTTTAGTTTATGGCTTCGGTTGCACAACAAAGGGGCAGCAAAATCATGCAAACGCATTACTTTGTGGCAATAATTTAACAAAAAAAAACGCTGCGAGAGATCAACTCAATCGCTGAAAGATTGACCTGATTTTGCCATGTATCCCAGAGTTATTATCGCCAGCTCAGACCTCATCAATATAATGGTGGTTTGACGCCGAATGAATCAGAACGATTGTTCTGGAAAAACTCTAAAGCAGTGGCCAGTTTTTGTTGACCACTTCAGACAGGCATCTGACTACAGGCTTGTGTAAGCAAGCCACTTCCTCTACGCTGGCGAAAGATGGAATGATTTCTTCTAAATGACTCGGGGTGCCCTTCTTCGTTGAAGGCTGAGAAATACCCGTACCACCTGATCTGGATAATGCCAGCGTAGGGGGCCGAAATTCGGCCTACTTATCATTTGGTTAGCTTACTTTTTATCTTGGAAATTGATTTCAGAGGTAAAAAGAGGGCTTTTCTATGAGGTTAAAATCACTTCCGTACACCTTTAAAAGATACGGTAATTACTACATCCAGATCCGATTATCTGATGGGCGGTCATACAAGAAATCACTTTCCACTGACAGCTATCGTGAAGCTTCTGCTTTGATGATTGGCATCATTCCGCATATCCCTTTTGTGAAATCATTAGCAACCCCTATATCGATGTTTGATGAGTTTGTGTCAAACCTGGTTGCGTCAGAACGCAGGATTGCGAGAAATACGCTACTTCTCCAACAACCGATAGTACCTCCTACTGAACCCCCTGAACCTCAATCACAATCCGAACCAGAAAACGAGCTAACGCTTACTGATGCATGGACAATGTACAAAGATGAGAGGGGGCGAAACTGGACAAAATCGATCTCAATGGCGAATGAGCGCTACATGGAAGTGATGCTCGTAGTCTTGGGAGAAGAATCAAACGTAACTGCGATCACTAAGCAAGACATTAGGCAGGTGATGGAAGTCGTTGAAAATCTCCCTAAGCGCGTTGTTCAGCCTTACCGCTCAATGTCCATTCAGCAATTGATAGAATGTGATGACGTCCCACCTGATGAGCTGGTGGGTGTTGAGGCCATCCATAAGCATCTCAAAATCTACAAATCACTGTTCAAAACGTTTCTTACCGAAAGCAAAGACATTCTTTCTAAATCGCCAACTGATAGCGTAGTGGCTTCACCTTCTAAAGCGAGATTTGGCGCATACAGCACAGCAGAGATGAAAAAGTTTGTAGGGTGGGCGCTAAAACAGCCTGATAACTGGCAAAAATGGATCACGTTGTTATTGGCGTACACTGGAGCCAGAAGAGGGGAGATAGGAAAGTTGGAGAAGTCACAGATCAAATTCGACGAAGATAGCCAGCGCTACTACTTCCTTATTGCTGAAGGAGGGCAGGGGAAAACGGAAAATGCTACAAGACAGGTTGTCATTCATCCTAAGTTAATTGAATGGGGCTTCATGGAGTACGTTGATCTCCAATGGAAAGAGCGGATTTTTTCAGAGGTGGCAGGGACGAACATGACAAAGATCGGCAAGGTCTTTTCAGATGTGCGTGATCAGCTTGGTATTCCGTACCTTGATGATTTCGGACAGCGGCGGCTGCTACACTCAATTCGTCACTCGGTCTGTTCTGCTGCGATGGCTGGTTGGGTAACTAACATTCTGCATCTTCAACAAACAGTAGGCCATGAGAAGAGTGGCGGGATCACTAAACGCTATTTGCATACGTTCCCGCTCTCATCTGTTTGTTATGTTATTGATGGCCTTTGCTGGGAATCCTAACTAAGGAGCATCGTACATATGCCACGCCTTCTGCCCTTTCGCTGATGTACTCATCACGGAACTTATTGGCTTCTATTCTCTAATATTCACAGAGTCAAAGGCTTGGGATAGGATAATGCCTGAGGTGAATCCATTGAATCTCAACTATCGGAGAACAGACGCCATGCATATCACCGTTACATCACAGAACGTACATCAACATAAGAAAAATATCAGACGTGATGATTTGGAAGGGCTGACATGCTTTATGCAAATGGCAAATAGTGTGCGCGTTACGGCATCTCAGGATCATCAGGCCATAGTTCAAGGCGTTTTAGGTAAGCCTGATAGCGATAACCATCATCAGTTATCATCCTATTGGACTTGGAATAATGTGGACGCTGTGAAGTTGGTTGATGTGCTTTACGCTGTAGCTAATGCGTAAAATTGTTGGGGTTTTATAAGAAGTGAAGCTGACCGATAAGCCAGCTTTGTATCCCATTTCATCAGGCATCAAAGGCGCTTGAATACGGGTTGTAGCCCACAATGTATCCCATTCTGTATCCCATTTGAAGTGTGCGATGCTTCGATCTGCTTGCAAACAATTAAATGCCAAAAGCTGGCTATGTAAACATATTGGGGTGTTCATATACTTCCAGCCCAGCGATAGCCACTTCTGCTCTTATTCACCTAATTAATCAGGGAAACTTTGCTGGCTGCCTCTACATTTCTGTGGAAAAATTGAGCTTTGAATTTTTAAGCAATAGAGGGATGCATATGTCGGTTTTTCATGACTGGCTGCTCGGGATAGCTGGTGACAATTATTTTCTCTATATCAAACGGTTGTCTGCCAATGATACTGGCGCAACAGGTGGACATCAGGTGGGGCTTTATATTCCTTCCAACATTGTTGAAAAGCTGCTTCCGTCCATCAACCATACCCAAGAACTCAACCCGTCCGTATATCTCTCCGCTCATGTTTCATCACATGAGTATCCGGATAGTGAGGCTCGGGCTATCTATTACAATAATCGTTTCTTTGGCGGGACCCGGAATGAAAAGCGGATCACGCGATGGGGAAGAGGAAGCCCGCTTCAGAATCCTGAAAATACTGGTGCTTTAACAGTTCTGGCCTTTAAGCAGGTTGAACAAGGTCGTGACAGTTCAGAGGTGAGCATATGGGTCTGCGTCAACCCTGATGAAGAAGATATTCTTGAGTCCGTTATAGGGGAAGTCATACCTGGGACGCTTATATCTGGGCCATCCAGTGATATTTTGGGTGGTCTGTCTCTGCAACATGCACCAGTGAATCATAGATACAATATTCCTGACGCTTGGAAGCAGCATTTCCCGTCAGGAAGCGAAATTATCCAGTACGCAGCTGGGCATTACGCAAAAAACTCTGACGACCCGGACGAACAGCTTATTGATCGACGCCGTATAGAGTACGACATCTTTCTGCTGGTAGAAGAGTTCCACGTACTGGACATCATTCGTAAGGGATTTGGCTCTGTTGATGAGTTTATTGCGCTGGCTAATTCCGTCAGTAATCGCCGAAAATCCAGAGCTGGAAAGTCACTTGAGCTACATCTTGAACATCTTTTCGTTGAGCATGGTCTGCGGCACTTCGCCACACAGGCAGTAACAGAGGGCAATAAAAAACCTGACTTTCTGTTCCCATCTGCTGAGGCTTACCACGACAACGGATATCCCGAAGAAAATCTTCGTATGTTAGCCGTAAAGACAACATGTAAAGACCGCTGGCGTCAGATTCTAAACGAGGCGGACAAAATCAGGCAGATTCATCTTTTTACTCTACAGGAAGGAGTTTCGCAGGCTCAGCATAGAGAAATGCAGGATGCTGGGGTAAAGCTGGTTGTGCCATCATCACTTCACAGAAAATATCCAGAAGCGGTGAGAGGAGAACTAATGACACTGGGGGCTTTTATCGCTGAACTCACTGGGCTTTACGCAGAACTACCATAAAAAACTCCCGGCATAGTGAAAGCCGGGAGCATCAGTCATGCTTTATCAGTCTTGGCAGAAACAGCCTTGAGGATGTAAGGTTCCAAAAGTCTGGCTACCGCTTCAAAGACAGGTACTACAACGGAGTTACCGAACTGCCGGTATGACTGCGTGTCAGAAACCGGAATACGGAAAGGCTTGCCATCTGGCGTTTCAAAGCCCATAAGGCGTGCGCACTCTCGAGGAGTAAGCCTGCGGGGACGACGAGCTTGGTTTTCAGCATTCGAAAAATCGACTTCACCTGCTACCATGTCCCAGCCACGATCTATCAGAATTTCGGAGCCGTCTTTGTGGTAGCGGGCTGAAAGTGTGCGAGCCACGCTTTCCTTATCTTCAGGGTTAACGAGACCAAAACCAAAGCCGTTGCCCTTAGCGGCATGCTTTTTGGCATAGTTGTAAAGGTACTCCCAGAGTTTAGGCGTCAGGATATATTTGCTATCAACCTCTGGCTGCAATAACTCTCCAAACGCTGGACGTCGTTCCGGATAAAAGCGACTGATATCGCGTAGGGTAAAGCCATTGTGAATATTCAGGTCACGGCGGAAACCGACAAGAACGATACGCTCACGATGCTGAGGCAGGAAACGCTTACCATCAATGACTTTGGGATCGCTTTTCCCCATATCAGCCGCATCGGCAACTTCATAGCCCAACTCGTCAAGTGTCTCCATAATGACCTTAAAGGTTTTCCCTTTATCATGACTCTTCAAATTCTTGACGTTTTCAAGTACAAAAATGGCTGGTTTTTTTGCCCTGATAATACGTGCCACATCAAAGAAAAGTGTTCCTTGTGCCTCACACTCAAAACCATGCGCTCGACCAAGCGAATTTTTCTTACTTACACCAGCAAGGCTGAACGGCTGGCAGGGAAAGCCAGCCAAAAGCACGTCATGGTCCGGAACATGTTCGTCGATATAGGCATAGGCATCGGTCTCTGGTACTTCAGGTTTGTCACTAAGCGTGACTTCCCGGATATCGAGATTAAATGTATGTGCTTGCTCGTCATTGAACCAGTTAGCTTTATAGGTACGTACCGCGTGTTTATTCCACTCGCTGGTAAAGACGCACTGGCCCCCAATCGCTTCGAATCCCTTACGAATCCCACCGATCCCGGCAAACAGGTCAACGAAACGAAATGCATACTCTGGATGATTTGCTGGTGGTTCCGGAAGCATTTTTCGAAGAAGTGCCTCCTCGGCTGAAATCAGTGACCTGGGGGTGCATTTATCATTGATCCAACGGTTAAGAGTTTCCCGGCTCCATTCGTTTTTACCAACTTTTCTTAAGAGCTCTGCCACATACTTCTGATCGTAAATTTCCAGTACCTGCTCAATAAGTTTTCTATCATTTTCCTGTCGCTGCTTTTCTTCTACTTCCACTTTTTCAAGCAGATCTTGCGCCAGTAATTCAAATTCAGACATAACGCCTCCAATGGGTCTTATGAGTGACACTCTATCACTCATTTAACCCAGGTGGAAATTTTATTACTGGATATTTAGACAGTATTTAAATGAATCTGTCAATACTGAAAGCTGTCTCCAATGATACTGCACAAAAGACCAAGATAGCCTTTTCAGAACAAATTGGTACTAACTAACACTGATATAAATAAAGTGGTTTATCGCGCCAATGCTTAAGGGGTTAAGCGCCGTTCAAATGAGCCTCGCCTAACGCACTGGCATCCCCGCCAAATATCAGCAGGCGAATGTGCATGATCTTTCCAATAATTATAGCGTTTAGTTATAAATATTAGTTAGTTAGCTCATCATGGAATGTTACGACGGCAACAGGGTCTAACTATAAAAAGATCCCTCAAAATGATTGAAATGACTTTTTTAGTCATTATAATCAATAGTGTTACCACCCCGGGTGCCTCTTCACCTTACCTGTTACGTGCTTGTACACAGGGTGCAAGGACTAACCAGTGTCTCACTGGGTAGAAAAGGAGAGCCATCATGGGTCCGAAAGTCGTTGATGTATGCAAATACAAACGCTTTCGTTTCGGTCGCTGGGAAGATGTGTGCAAGCACAAACGCTCGTTACCGAATCGCTAAGTGATACACCCGTCGGTGGTAACCTAAGATATTTGAAGGTCGAAATTTAGCAATTCGACCTTCCATAAATTAATTTATGCTATCGCCTCATCTCTCATCATCGCATTAAAATGTGCATCATCGCCGGTATCTGTAAATATTCTTTCAAACATTTCCAAATAAACATGAGCGTCGATTGCCCCTATCGTTTGAATATTTTTACCATCGGAGTGAGAATGTCTATTTATAAATCGATAGAACGAGTTGTATCGTGGTTCCGCATGGGAATCTGCGAGTGACTTTAGTACCTCTTTAAGTCGATCCTTCTTACATGAAAAACTGAAATAATATTCAAGAATGTTTCTCATCACATTCGGTAAAATTATAGGGTTGACTATGCCATTTTTTGCATCATTTAGAATTTGCCACAATGATTGATATTCATTGAGAAGTTCATCTCTCTTAAGCTTGAGGCATTGACTATGAGCCCCTTTAATCACTCGATAAAAAGCCCAGTCTTTTATTATTTTTTTCTCAGAACTGGCAGTTATGACTAACTCTTGGAAGAAAAAGAGACTGTGTGTCAATATAATAAATTTCTTAGCTATCTCTTTTAGTATCAAATCATTGAAAATCATGGATGATATTTCATATATATAATTATGAGAAAGACTTGATATTGGATCGTCAATGACGATAAATTTATCTTTTATAATATCATCTTTATTCTTGAGGCCTTTGCATTGCTCTATGAAATATAAAAATGAGATTATTGTTTTTTCACCTTCACTTAATGATTTAAAAACACTCTTAGTATTACTTTGACCTTCACGGTGTAATTTGTATGTTTCTGATTCATCCTGATGTTTGATCAAGGTAAACCCTGTTATACCAAGAGATACAAGACTATCATTAATCTTATTAATGGTTTCTTCAATATTAATAACCTCACTTGCTTTTAACCTGTTTTCCTCTTGCAATTTTGTGTTTTGACTGTTGATGGTTTTAACTTCATCATTAAGCCTATCAACTAAACTATCCATTTCTTTTTGTTGTTCATGATAACGATTGAGCGATGCTTCGTTAATAAACTTCAAGTGGGAAAGAAGGTCTTGCGTCAGAATGCCGCGTTCATCATCGTAATTATCAATCTTTTTGTTATGTGCTGCAATTTGTTCATTTATATCATTAACTTGTTTATTAATGTTATCAGTTACATCTTTATCGCTAATTAAATCAACTATTTCTGATGGCGATGAAAGTTTGTTTACAATGAGCCTCTCATTAGAATCATAATGATTTCTAACGTCACTGATATTCTTAGCCAAAAGACTCCCATCTATTATTTCGGTAAGTTCTTCGAAATTCACTAAGTAATTATCGATATTGCTTTTCCAAACCGCATAACGTTCTTTTAGATCCTCGATTTGCAACAAGGTTTCGTTATAAGCTTCATCAAATATACTATTTAATTCTACTTTTAATCGCTCACTATCTAAATGTTGTTGGCAAAATGGACATTGATCTTCTGAAAGATACTGTACACCATTTCTCACCCAATCAGAATTGGATATTTTTTCAATAAATTTAGACAGATGGCTGTTGCCTGAACTCAATAGTGGAGATTTTAGTATTCGATGTTCTTCATCAGATAATATTGGTAAAATCAAATTTGGAATGGGAGTGTACTTTACCTCTTTAAATTTTTCCAAGTACTTATATTGCTCCTCCAATTCAATGAACTCATTGTTTTTAACTTTATCATGTATATCAATAGCCTCGAAGAGTTTTTGTTTTCTTGACATCCAATTTACGAGGCCGCTAATTTCCGACTTCCTAATATTTGCCGTTCTGTTCCATACCTCGTCAATTATTTTAGAGAGGACAATTTCTTTTGATTCTCTTTTTTCTTGAATCTCAGTTTGTTTTAGATTGATTTTCTTATTATTTTTTATTAGCTCTTGATTATTTTCTTCAATATTTTTTGTTATCTCAGCATTTTCATTATTGAGAGTGAATACACCAGGTTGGGTTTGGTTATTATGAAAAGTTTCATCAATATAATCCTGATTAAAAACAAGAAACTGGACATCCTCCTCTGGTGCCAACCTGCACTTTTCATATTCTGGACTTTTTGGATTGAAGAAGTATCCCGAAATCGTAGATTTTCCGCTCCCATTTAGTCCATAAATCAAAGTAACCTTAGAACTAAAATCAAATTCTGTATCAATATCAGGGTGGTAGCTTCTAACAGACTTAATAAATAATTTTGTCATTTGTTGTCCTTACGTTGTAACAAAAATTATGTTTTGAATCCTAAAGAAAGATTGATGAGATGGAGCTCAATGTTAGGTGGCAATACCTCCCACGAGAGTTTGCCCGCTACAAAGCATACTTCCTGTTGGCTGAGGCTTTCCATCAAATTTTGGGAAGAATGTGAGGATTAATTGATTTGTATTAATAGGGTACGCAAATGAGCCAAGCTGAAGTGGTCAACTACTTTGTACCTATTTAGCACCCTTAGTCGCTACTACTGTGAGTAAGTTGCCTTGTTGCTTGAACTGCTAAGCTCTAACTTTTCCAACTCCCTACCTGAGTACCCAGAATTCTCAAATATCAGTGAGGATGCTCATATTGCCTTTAGTCGGTAGAAGGTGGCTTTGCTTATACCTAACCTATGTTGTACCACTGCTGGAGAGAAACCTTGATCCAGTAATTCTTTCACCTGTTCTACGGTTGCCTTGACTGGTCTGCCACAATGCTTCCCTTCTGACTGAGCACGTTTGATACCTGCTGTTCTACGCTCTGCGATCAGATCTTTTTCCAAGCTGGCAAGTCCTGCCATCATAGTGAGCATCGCTTTACCAACTGGCGTTGACAGATCGAACCCTTCGCGCAAGCTGACTACTTTCACGCCTTTCGTCTGCAACATTTCCACGGTGGAAAGAACATCAATCGTATTACGTCCCAAACGGTCTATAGCAATCACGATCAGCGTATCGCCTTCTCGTACATAACGGAGTAGTTCACCAAACCCTGGACGCTCTGCGGCCTTCACTGCACCACTCACAGCTTCATCACTGAACCAGCGTATATCACGATACCCAGCATCGGCTATCTGCTGCTTCTGGTTTTCAACGTTTTGGTCGCTGGTGGAAACTCGCACGTATCCGATCACAGTGGTCATGATGTTCTCTATGTCTCAAAAGGTAGTGTCAAAATAATAGATGTCTCAAAATTAAAGATCAACTTTTTGAGACAATGCAAAGCCGCATTCTGTCGTTGCGTCGGTGTGTTCTTATAAGGAGATGGTTTTGAGACTTGAAATAAGAAGGGACTATCTATGTTTGACGAATCAAGAAATGGCGTGAGCATTCACGCCAGTCGATATATTGATTACTCTTCGAAGAATTGTGTGACTGCCCAGCCTCCATGACCGCCAGGGGTTAAGAAGGAAACAAAACCCTTATGGTCTACGTTCTGGATCTCCACGGTCATAGATTCTTTCAGCAGACGACATTTACCAGAAGTAATAAGACCCATCATGCCTTGTTGGTCTTTGTCCTGAATGTTACTAATCATCTCGTAAAAATCGGTAAGCTTCTTACAGTTAAATGTGCCTTCCTTTAGGGTGGCTGTATCTCCGTGGCTCAAAGCGTAAGCGTTCGGCATCATTGCCAAAAATATAACAGTTGTGAGTAGCTTTTTCATCACAACCCCTTATTGCTCAGTACATTCACTGAGATTGTAGGTGCCTTTTCTGCCGTCATCGTTAACAAGATGCAGTACGAAAATGATGGGATTGCCATCAATGAAAGACACGGCAACATTCCCACTATCAGTACTATACATCTTCGCAATCTGCTTCTCACCGATGTACGACAGATCCCAGCTCACTCCATTCAAACTGAAATGCATATCCTTACCATCAATGTCGATTGAAGACTGAGCAGTAACAGTTTTCCCTCCGCTACCAAGTTGTCCTTGCTGAAGAGCTTCACATTGATATGAGCTGGCGTATGCAGACATTGGCAGCAGCATAATTGCTGCAAGAGCTATCCCCTTCATAATCTTCCTTATATTTGGTTGATTTAGATATTTATAGAAAATCAGTATAAACCCATCAATAGATAAAAACGATCGATTTATAAATATCGATCGATAAAACAGATTAATATTGCAACTACAACCCCAGGAATGAACGTTGCTCATTGAGACAGTTGACTATCAGAACTGATGGGGGAGGCACATGAGGGCTATAGTGTTGTTGGTGCTAACTCTTTTGTTCTCACAGACATCGGCGGCAGTTGCATCCTCACACCGCGATAGCAAAACGTGAAGAAAGAGCCCATCCAGGTATCGTTATGTCATCGACAAATTGATCACAGGCATTCAATCCCGATGAGTCGCTGTGTGAGCCACGTAAACTCATGTCACTTGCACACGATATGCATGCTCTGCCAGCGTCTCAGCCACGCTCCCTTATGGGTACACGGTTATCCTGATAAATGCTTGCTGTCTGACATAACCCTGATGCTGTCGCCCAAAGGCTCCGCTTGTTGTCTTACCACCAACGGGGCTTATTGGGCGCTATCGCCTGGAATCAGTTAGTTGCACAAACTACGAGTGCTCGATAATCTAAGACAAATCCGAACGACTTAGTGGGGCATAACATGGGATGCCTCGGTGAGGTGGATAGACTGGTTAATGTGATGGCTGATATCTATAAGGAGATTAGGGTCAATGGCAAATTATTTTCCTGCGGTATTTGAAGCGTCTGCATTTAGCTGTCCGCATTGTGACGTATATACTAAGCAAGAATGGTTACGGTTAACTGGTATTAGGATTGGGATTCACTCATCAAGTCAGTCAACAGATATGCGGGTGTCAATCTGTTCGCATTGCAATGAAATATCTTATTGGTATAAAGGCAGTCTTATTATTCCTTCATCCGCTAATATCGAAATGCCAGGTCCAGACATGCCCGAAGACTGCAAGTCCGACTATATGGAAGCCAGAAGCATTGTTAATCTATCTCCCAAAGGCGCTGCTGCACTCCTTCGCTTGTGTCTTCAGAAACTGATGGTCCACTTAGGCGAACCGGGTAACAACATTAATACTGACATCAAATCCCTTGTCCAGAAGGGGCTACCACCGCTCATTCAACAAGCAGCGGATATCTGTCGTATCGTTGGCAATCAGGCTGTCCATCCGGGAGAGATTAGTCTTGATGATGACCCACAATTAGCCCATGGACTCTTTAAGCTGTTAAATATTATTGTCGATGAGCGAATCACAAGACCTAAAGACATTGAAGCGATGTTCCAAAGTATGCCAGCCAATGCTCTGAAAGGGATTGAGGGGCGTGATAAATCATCGGCATGATTTTCAATTGTTCAAAAGGTTTGTATTCATACGGTAGTTAAGGGGATTGTATGGCTGGAGTATTGGCAAGCACAGCGGCGGCTGTTGGTATTATTGATAAAGCAGTAGGGATTGCAAAGAAGCTTGCCGATGATAGCGGTGAGCTTGATAAGGCAACATTGAAGCTTGAGCTTGCAAACCTGATGTGTGAGCTTGCCAGCGTCAAGATGGAAGTTATCACCACACAGGCCTTATTGTTTGATGCTGAACAGAAAAATAAGCAACTTGAAGAGCAGTTAAAGGATAAGCAGACTTTTACTTTCCGTGATGGTGTTTACTGGAAAGAAGAGGATGATATTGCGTTTTGTCCGAAGTGTTATGAAGGAAGTAAAAAAGCAGTTCACATGCGCTTAGAATTTTCCGAGGGTTACCCTGATTTTGGAATTAGGGCACGGCGTTATTGGTCTTGCTTCCATTGTAATTTGGAACATAACCACAAATCTTAAAAGCTATCTTCAGTATTAAACGTCTTTGTGTACGGACAATTCTTGCTTTTGGTTATGTACGTGAAGGTATAAATGCTGTTCTGATACGTGCATAGCGTTTTCCCGTTCTCCGTCTGCTCCTCCTCTGGGTTGACCATGGTTATTTGTCCGGCATTCGCCAGGGTTGGCAGTAGTGCCAGCGTCAGCACAAGCAAGCGTTTCATGCGCGAGTGCCTCTCTTAATCCCCGTTGAATACTTCGTTCGTAGTGCGTCCACTTTGGCTTGAGTTATGCCCAGATAGGCGCGTGTGTGTTCGGTGGAACGATGACCCAACATCTTACTAATCACCTCCAGATCTTCGCCGTGGGCATGAGCGATAGCCGCCACTGTCTTACGTGCGCTGTGCATACTGATCACTGCGTCATGTGGAAGTAGGCCGCGCATCTTGAGCTTGTCCACTGCATATTGAATCTCTGCATGGATTTTAGAACGGCTGATCGGCTTACCCTTGCTCCGGTTGCTGTCATTCTGGAATACATACACGTTCTCCCCGCGCTCGTTGTAGCGAGCTTTCAACACCTCCCGCGCTGTCTCCGTCAATTCCACTTCTACGGCTTCCTTGGTCTTGTCCTGGGTGATGCGTAGCACCTTGCTACCAATGTCCAGTTCGTCCCATCTCCATGACCGAAGGTCAACACCGCGAAGCTGTGTCTCTACTCCTATAAGGAAGAGATCCGCCACTGTCTGGCTCTTCTTCGCGATTTCTTCCACTACCATCTTCACCTGATCGGCGCTCTCCAGCCCGTCTGTACGCTTTGCACCCTTACTGATTGCCATTTTCCTATCTCCTTATTCTGTCTCAATGGTGTAAATATTGATCAAAAACAGATTGATAGCAAGATCATTTTAATCATATTTGCATAAATGTCTTATTGATGGGGTTTCAACGGTATTAAAACCGATTTAGGGGAGCGCCATTGCTTGAGTCGCTTAACGCGATCTGAGTGACGTACCCTATTCTCACGTCAGCCAGTGTCAAATATCTAAGTCATTAATTTATAATGATTTTATTAAATTATCTATTGCTTCATGAAAACTACATCTTGTCAATATATTTATTTTTCCATGCTGATTTTGCCCCAGGAATAGCCGAAAAAAGGCCAATAAATCGAGGTTGATCATAAGTGTTTGTTTCTACATAGAGATGAATAGGACAGATAGCCTGAATGTCCTATTTAGGCGCGATATTGCACGGTAGATGGGACTGATTCCTATTTAAATTGATTGCGTGATGAAATGATTAGATTGCTAATCAATTGGGGTTTTTGGCATGGAAAATCGAATTGTTACATTATAACAATAAAACGAGAAAACTCGTTAAGCAATTGCACCTATCATGAAAGTGCTCATTGTGGGAATGATCGCTGTATCCCGCACTACATAACGATTTATGCACGTGAGTGGTAGTACTATCTTCGTAGGTATGGCAACTTTTCCCCGTATCAACGGCGTGTCTTTACATGCTAATTACCAGCGGATTAGATGTCTGTTTGATAGGGAAAACCTCTGGTTAACCGCTGGTTACTTTTAGGGTTGTTGCATGGGCGATTTGGAGCAAGCAGGGCGACGATTTACCGTTTGGTGAAGTGACATTTTATCACACTCAGAATGATAGGCTCAGGCACTATACCGGAAGGGGTGGGGAACTATACCTGAAGGGGGTCAGGCACTATACCGGATGGGGTCAGGTAAAGTACCGGAGGGGTTCAGGCACTATGCCGGACAATAAGAGTAGGTAAGAGAGTAGTTATTAGATTATCTTTATTAGATTGGTTTAAGACTATCTTTTGTTGCTGTTTTCCCTGATCGGTACTCTTCGGGAAAGTGAACTGGTTCGCTGTTGGGTGGCTCCCCGTTCATCCCCGTAACGCTCATGAAAAAAGCAAAGCGTTCTCTTTACCTTTACATGTGCCAGGCTTTGGCCTTCGTGAAACGAGGCACAAGCGATCTTACGCGCTCGGCGTAAATCATCTTGCGCTGTGCGCGATATAACTTAACATCTATCCGACTTCACTACCGTTCAATCGTCTACATGTTAAGGCTGACTAAACTCAACCATCCATTCATGAACTAACGTTCACTCATGCAAGGTTTCAGTAAGTCAGGGGCTAAAGCTCACTTACCCACATCCGTGTGCAAGTTCACTAAGCCTCAATCCAATACCAACACCTACCATCCTAATAATAACCAAGGGTTATCATTAGCCTGTAGTTGTGCTATTGGTTTCGGTAAGTCAGTGGCTTCACTGTCAATCGCTCCACTCATGTCAGCTCATCCAGCAACCTAACCAATCAAACATCACCTTCGAATAACTTACAGTTATTCTCGTGTAGAGGTTTTCTTGGGGTTGGGGGAAAGTGCCAGAGGGCGGCAGTGATGCAAAAGGAACTCCTCATACGCCCTGTGAGCGATTTTAAGAGGGTAGGGAATACAAAGGTAGCCCTAATGCGTCAGAACGTCGCACAGAGCTTCTCAGGAGGTTTTTGGTTGTGTGTATGGCTGTCTTCTCTGGTGGCAAGTTCTACCATAAAAAGACATTGACTTCCACTGTTTGTTTTTGGTATAAAGAGCACTAATTGCAAAGAAAAATCATAACGATTTGAAAAAGATCAAAAATATTCAGAAAAATCACCGTTGAGGGGTTGACAAAAGTTTAGAAAAATGTTAAAGTAACCTTGTAGCATAAAACTTTATCCATCCAATCAACGCACTTTGAGCCGTCAGGCTGCAAGGTGTCTTTTTTATATACGCCTAACCAAGGAGACTGATATTGAGATACTTCGATGTTGAAGACACGCTTCGACAATTAAAAGATGGAACCACCACCCGTTACCACATCCGAGCATTACGCAACGCTTGCCGCGCTCGCGGATATTCTGAACGGGAAGCCTTTCTCACAGAAGTATTGAAGCGATGGGATGAAATCCGTGCTTCGACCACAGAATAAACTTTGAGGAATAGACAATGAAGATCAACTTCACCCCTGATACTTATCAAGCACTGATCAAGCGTGCCAATCGTGAAGATAAAGCCGCCGCCGCGCTGGTGAGCGAATTACTAACAGAAATCCTTAACAAAGAGGAAGCAAATGCCAAAAAAGAAAAAACTCGTACCTAATTCAGGTAAGTCAATCGCTGAGATTATGAAAGGTCACGAAGTCACAGATGCCAAGGGGGGCATATCTCAGGCTTTCACCAAAAATCATGAGTACTTCGTAGACATAAACTGTATCTACTCGCAAGAATACCCAGAAGGGAAAATGCTCGAACTTCTTCACATAGTTCTATACTGCCGCTTCAAAAGTTATCAAGCGAATGAGAAAACTTGTTACGAAAGCCAAGGGCGATTAGGGCAACTCTTTAGATGTGATGCCGGAACGATAGGCGTTAAAATCGAAGAATTGGAAAATATGGGACTGGTGAAAAAAGTCCCCCATCCTAATTCAAGAATTTCTACACTAATTTATACCGCGCTTGATATCACCGATGCTCACATCATCCCACCAGATCAACTATCAGCAGCGCCAGAATCTGATGTAGTACGGCAACAGCCGGAGCCAATGCCAGCCCCTGAGCCAGTTAAGGCCGCAGAGGAAAAAGCGAATGTTGCGCCGGATTGGGATGCCTGGGATGCACCAGAATACCCGGAGCAGCCAGCACCAACAATGACTAATGTTATAGAGGAAGCTGTGATCGTGTCTCAGAGCGTCCCTGAAAGCGTTGCAACAACAACGGAAAGCGATCAGGCGGTCATGGATGTGGATGTGGCTCTTGAGGTTGTTTGTGAGCGACTCTCACACTCTGATAGCCTTATACAAAGCCAAAGATACGACACATTTACAGCTTATGCGCGTCGTGTCCTGCGTAATGACGGCAAGCGCTTATCACGCAGATTCGAGGAGAGATTAGAAGAACGTTTCGAACAACTTCACCCGCATCTTTATTCAAGATTCGAGATTTCGTTTTAAGAATAACGAATACCATTTTAAAAGGAGGACAATTGATACAATACATTTCAACAAACGGCGGAACTCATCGCCTACAAATTAACGATGCAGGGAAGGCAGTATACAGATCACTCGAATGGTTCTGGACAGGAAGGAAAACACAAATAAGCTATGGGGAGTTAACTGATAAATCTGGGTGTAGTCTGCATGGGGTTAAATTTTGGTTACGCGCCCTCTCAAATATCGGTGTGATTGAGATAGATGATGAAAACAGTTATTTATCGTTCACGCTGAAATACATCGAACGTGACAATGTAGAGTTCTTCTACAGCAATTTCTAAAACTAAAATGGGAAACTTTTATGATAACTGCATTATGGTGGTTAGTGATTCTGTACGGATTATTTGTTATGACACGACGAGGATTTAATGGGAAGAAAAGAAAAAAGTAACCTTGTAAGGATTGAAAAATCGACAAGAGCAAGAAGACGAAAATACACAACCACGCTACAAGAAATTTCACGGCAATCTATTCCTGGTGAGCTAATAACCACTGTTCGAGAGTATCCCGCAGTAGTACCAACAGGATCAGAGTATGAACTATTGCAGGATGTTCTTTCGTCAACGGACAACGTTTATTACAACCCACATCGCAGACGTGAAGACCGTATCGATAGGAGTCAGCTTAAATACTGACAAGTTCTCGGATTTGAATATTACGCCAATTTTCAGGCCAGAGTGGCTTAAGTCAGCTTTAGTCAATCGCCAATCTTAGCTGTGAGTAGTGTTGAGATTAGCATTGGCAGATGAAAAAAATGAGTATTACGCCTTTTTCTCATTTTCTTGGTGGGGGGTACAAAAAGGGGTCAGGGTGAGGTAAGGCGTGAAAGAATAGATACTGGACAGGCAAGCTTGCGTCAGTAAGCAACTTCCCCTAAGCTGGCAAAAAGTAAGCTAATTGTACCACATGACTCGGGGTGCCCTTCTTTGTGAAGGCTGAGAAATACCCGTACCACCTGATCTGGATAATGCCAGCGTAGGGAAGTCAGATGCCTGTCCGGTATCCCTTCTTCGCGCCGGGCAGGAGCTTTATTATGCAACCTGACCTGCTACCCGGCCATCGCGCCGCGTTGATTTTACAGCAACTTCGCAATACTTCCCCTCTAGTTCACTGCATGACTAACGATGTGGTGCAGAGTTTCACCGCCAACGTTTTGCTTGCCATCGGTGCCGCTCCGGCCATGGTGATTGAAGCGCAAGAAGCCGCTCAATTTAGTCCTGTTGCTCATGCACTGCTGATCAATATTGGCACGCTGACTGCCGAACGCAGTCATGCCATGCTTGCAGCCATTCATGCAGCAAATGAATCTTCCACACCCTGGGTGCTTGATCCAGTTGCCGTTGGCGGTCTGACGTTTCGTACACAATTCGCCCATGAGGTGATTGCCCTGAAACCGGCGGCCATTCGCGGCAATGCGTCGGAAATCCTGGCGCTTGCAGGCGGCCATTCCGGTGGACGAGGTGTCGATAGTACTGACGATGTACATACCGCACTGCCTGCAGCGCGTGTTCTTGCACAACGAACGGGTGCGATTGTCGCGATAACCGGTGAGCACGATTACATCACTGACGGTGAAAATAGCTGGAGCGTTGCGGGTGGTGGGCAATTGATGACGCGTGTGGTGGGCACCGGTTGTGCGCTATCCGCCGTGGTTGCTGCCTGTTGTTCATTGCCGGGCTCACGGCTGGATAACGTTGCCGCAGCTTGTCAGTTTATGAAGTTGGCAGGTCAGCAGGCCATATCGGAAAGCCGTGGTCCTGGTAGTTTTATTCCAGCGTTTATCGACGCACTTTACGGGCTTAATGCGGAGGTGCTGGTATGAAAGGGTTAAAACGTATTAATGCACTGACCATTGCAGGAACCGATCCGAGCGGTGGCGCGGGTATTCAGGCTGACCTGAAAACTTTCTCGGCATTGGGAGCGTATGGCACCAGTGTGATTACCGCGTTAGTGGCGCAGAATACGCGTGGCGTGCAGTCGGTTTACCGCATCGAACCCACTTTCGTTGCCGCCCAACTGGATTCAGTATTGAGTGACGTACGTATCGACACCATTAAAATCGGCATGTTAGCTGAAACTGATATTGTTGAAGCGGTGGCTGAACGGCTGGCGTTTTACCACGCACAAAATGTGGTGCTCGATACGGTGATGCTAGCGAAAAGTGGCGATCCTTTGCTTGCCCCCTCGGCGGTTGAAAGTTTACGCCGTCGCTTGTTGCCGCAGGTGGCGCTGATTACGCCGAACCTGCCAGAGGCCGCTGCATTGTTGGATGCGTCCCATGCTAGAAACGAGCAAGAAATGAAACAACAGGGTGACGCCTTGTTGGGTATGGGGTGCAAAGCGGTGCTGATGAAAGGCGGGCATTTGGATGACCCTGAAAGCCCGGATTGGTTGTTTACCCAGGACGGTACGCTGCGCTTTACCGCTCCGCGTGTACAAACCCGTCATACTCACGGAACAGGCTGCACATTGTCTGCGGCACTCGCCGCACTTTATCCGCGCTATAACGACTGGCCGAATACCATAATCGCGGCAAAATCGTGGTTATCTCAGGCATTAGAACAGGCGGGTTCGCTGGAGGTGGGGAGTGGGATTGGGCCGGTCCATCATTTTCACGAATGGTGGTAATACCATTGCAAGACCATTGGGTTATACTGCTTTCCACCTAATCTTCCAGAACTGACATGACATGGAACAGGCTCACACTCAGCTTATTGATCAACTTATCCAGCGGTTTTCACAGGCGGATAACGCACCGTTGTATTTGAAATTCGCGGAAACGGTGAAGTCGGCTGTGCGCAGCGGTATTTTACCGCAGGGCAATATTCTGCCGGGCGAGCGCGATTTCAGCCAGTTGACCGGG
Source organism: Buttiauxella sp. (assembly GCA_035271785.1). Classification (GTDB taxonomy): domain Bacteria; phylum Pseudomonadota; class Gammaproteobacteria; order Enterobacterales; family Enterobacteriaceae; genus Buttiauxella. The sequence continues at coordinate 4,024 of DATERH010000173.1, read as the reverse complement.
GTTTCGCGCATCACGGTGCGCAAAGCGATGCAGACGCTGGAGGATGATGGCGTGGTGACTCGGTCGCGAGGCTACGGTACGCAAATTAACTCAACTTTTGAGTATTCACTCAAAGAGGCGCGTGGTTTTTCTCAGCAGGTGGTTTTGCGTGGTAAAAAGCCGAACACGCTATGGGTTAATAAACGCGTGGTGAAATGCTCGCCGGAAGTCGCTGAACAATTGGCCGTGGCGGCGGATAGCGACGTGTTCTTGCTCAAACGTATTCGTTACGTTGATGAAGATGCGGTATCGGTGGAAGAATCGTACGTGCCTGCGGAATTAATCGCAGATGCCGATGACATCGGTGTCTCATTGTATGACTACTTCCGCAGCCAGAACATTATTCCGCAGCGCACCCGCAGCCGTGTGAGCGCCAGAATGCCGGACAGCGAATTCCAGTCGCACATCAAACTGGAAACGCCTGTGCCGGTTTTGGTTATCAAACAAGTTGCCTTTGATCCGCAAAACCGGCCTATCGAATACAGCATCAGCTACTGTCGCAGCGATTTATACGTTTTCGTCTGCGAAGAGTAATCCCCTTCATACTCCGAGCTGCATCTTTGTTGGCTGCGTTCTCGCACCCGAATTACTGACTTGAGTAAGCTCATCGGGATGAATGAGAGACGCTGTCTCTCACCAAAGGCAGCCTGCGGCGGTTCAAATTCGTTCCCGACGAATTTGTTGTTCTCTTGCCGCCGCGATGCAGCTCGAATTATTTTGGGTATAGGTAGAGTTGTTCAATAAAGGGAGCACAGTCACCGCCACGATGGCTCACAACATAAGATGCCACCGCATTTCCCAGACAAACAGCATCCGCCAGACTCCAGCCTGCGGCAAGGCCTGCCAGGGTGCCACCTGCATGGCTATCACCCGCACCAATGGTATCGACGACGTTTGCCGGGAAGGGGGCCGCCAGCCCGATGCCCGCATGTGAGCCATACCACGCACCCTGTTTGTCGAGCCGCACAATCAGCGGCACGTCATAGCGTTCAATCCAGGTGCTGCAAATACCTTCAATGTCGTCGACTGCCACTTTCAACCATTCTGCGGCAATCGCTGCTTCCTGGCGGTTGAGTGAGACAATCGGTTTACAGGCCATAATCCGTGCCAGCAGAGGGGCTGGAATATCGGCAATGCGCGGGCCAAAGTCAATAAATGCGGTGACCTCATTAAGCGATTCGAGCCAGTTAACTAACAATTCTGCGCACGGCCCAGCCAGTTGATAACCCGAAAGCGAAAGCAGGGTGCCTGGCGCGAGCTGTAGTTTATCCAGCCACTGCTGATTCCACTGATGCTCGACACCACGAAACGACATAAAAGTACGTTCACCGTCAGGCTCGACCAGCGCCAGACACCAGCCGTTATCGCCAATGTTGGTGTGGATTTCGCTTTCGATGCCTTGTTTCTCAAGGCTTGATCGAATGATATCCGCCCAGGTTCCCTGGCCAATCGGTAGCGCATTTTTCGTGTCGATACCAAGGCGTGAAAGTGTCAGAGCGATATTCAACGCACAGCCACCAATATTCACGCTTTGCTGTTGTAGTTCGATATCGCACCCGCGCCATGGCAGGGAATAAGCATCGGCGATGACATCAATCACCGCGGAGCCCAGCACGCAAACCGGGCGTGTTGCCTTAAGTGTTGGCAAGCGAGAATGTAATTCACCGGCTTTCATGGTGCACCTCCCGCTGCTGGCGATACGCCGTAAACAGGCGGCTGTAATGGGTAAAGTCTAGTCGGTTGACGTCATCTAGCTGTTGTTTTAGTACAATATCAATGCTTTCTACGCCGTGGAGTGCACCACAAATTGCTGTCGCCATTGCGCCGATGGTATCAGTATCGCCGCCGAGATTTGCGCATAAAATGGCACACCGATTTGGGTTGGTTTGCGCCAGTTCCACCATCGCAATTGCCGCGGCGACGGACTCAATCGTGCTGGTGCCAGTACCCACCAGTTGATAAACCTGCTCCATGCCAGACTCTGTGCCATGTGCACTTCGGGCAACGTTCAGCGCCAATTCGATACGCGCGCCCAGAGAAGCATTAAAGGTCGTGACACGTTTTTCCTGCGCGTGGCGGGCAACCGAAGGGAGTTCGTCGCAGATGGTTTCCCAGCTTGCCCCTTCAACGGCTTTTGAAATCGCCCAGGCGATAACCACGGCACCGGCAAGAGCGAGATCGGATTTATGTGTCGGGCTTGAAGCGAGCGCAACTTCATCAATAAAAGCATCCAGATTACCCGTCGGCAGCAGGCAACCCAGAGGGGATGCTCGCATAGCCGCCCCATTAGTCACGCCATTATTTTCCAACTCGCTAACCGGCGTGCCTTGTTTAATCGCATTCAGGGCAATTTTTGATGTTGGGCCGAGGACGTTTTTGTTGAACGCATCAAAGCCTTCAGCCCAGGTTAAAATATGGCGACCAATGGTGTCGGCGTTAATGACGCCATCATGCTCGATAATCGCGTCCGCCAGTGCGAGCGCCATTGAGGTATCGTCGGTGAACTGTGCGCGGTCAAAATAACAGGCCGCGTTATTTTCCGCAGGTCCAGGGAGGAAGCGGTCAATCCAACCGAAGTGCGCTTTCACCCGTGAGCGTGGCCACAACTCCGACGGCATTCCCATTGCATCACCTAACGCCTGGCCGTAAAAGGCTCCAAGAATTCGATTTTCCATTATTGTGCTTCCTTTAATTCTTTTTCAGTTTGGCTGCCAGCAACGGCAATCGTTGTGATCTCTTTGTCCGACTCGCGGAAGAACACGACGAACAGCACGGTAATCGCCACAATCATGATAGCGCCAAAGCCCCACATTCCGGCCCAGTTGAACGTCTGGCCGTTTACCGGAGTGGGGTAGGCGAACATTTTTTCCATCAGTGCTGCGCCGATGCGATAGCCGAGCAAACTACCGAACCCCTGGCAACACAGCGTAATCAGCCCTTGTGCCGCGGTGCGCATATGCACTGGCGCTTTTTTATCGACGTAGATATAGGCCGTGACGTAGTAAAAGTCATAACTCACGCCGTGAAGCAGAATGCCCATGAACAGCAGGCCGTAAGTAAAGATGTGATCAGCACCACCGTAGATGAAGAAACCGTAACGAATCGCGGCGGTAATAAGACCAAGCAGCAATACCTTTTTAATGCCAAAGCGTTTAATAAAGAAAGGAAGCGCCAGCATAAAGAAGATTTCAGAGAACTGTCCGAGGGTCATCCATCCAGTGGCGTTATGCATACCGACTTCGGTCAGATAACCATTGGCGAAGATGTAATAGAATGCCAGCGGCATAGCAAACAGGAATGAGCAGAAGAAAAACACCAGGAAGTTTTTGTCTTTTAGCAACACGATAGCGTCGAGACCGAGCATCACTTTCAGGCTCATCTTACCGGTGCTTTTCGGCGGTGTATTAGGCAGCATCAGGGCGAACACCCCAAGCAGCGCAGAACTCCCGGCGGTGATGAGCAACGGAACATTGGTCGCAGAGATATCGCTAAAGCCCAGCATTTGCGGCAGGAAACCACACACTAAACCTGATGCAATCCAGCCGATAGTTCCCATCACGCGAATGCGTGGGAAGTCACGTTCCACATCCTCGACGTTGGAAAACGCAATGCTATTCGTTAGCGCAATGGTCGGCATATAAGTCAGTGAATAGGCCAACAACAGCGGGAAGAAGTAGATAAACTCTGTTTGCTGAGCGGCTAGATACATCAGCACTGCACCGACAAACATCAGCAGTGCCAACACCTTTTGCGCCGCAAAGAAACGGTCGGTCAGCGAGCCGACCAGAATCGGTGACAAAATCGCAGCGATTGCGGTACAGGCGTAAGACCAGCCGATTTCAGTTGGGCTAAAGCCACTTTTACTCAGGAACAGCCAAAGAGGGACGAACCAGGCGCCCCAGATAAACCATTCAATAAACATCATGAATGAAAGACTCATTGTTGTACGTTTCATACTTAGAACCTTCATGATTGTGTTGGGTAG
>DATERH010000172.1:0-3182 GCA_035271785.1 Buttiauxella sp. | reverse complement strand
AACACCACCGGGCCATTATGGCGCTCTATGATTTCAGCCACTTCGGTTGCACAAGCAGAACCAGTGAGTTCTCCAAGCTGACGCTGATCGCCAGCTTTGACGGGTAAGGAATAGCGGTAATTTTCAGGCATAGAAGGTGTCAGAATCTCTCAGGTTGCATCGAATGTTGCGGGTGCATAACCCCGACGCGTCAAGAAGTTGCTTATTATTATCCGCGATCGTTTTGTATTAGCAACCCAATCGCGAAGCAGTCAGAGATTTGACACATCTATCGGATGTCACTTAACCCGCATCCGTTGCCGTCACTAATTTTTTCGGCGGTGAGAAGAACATATCACCACACAACGTCTGCGATAATTTCCTGAAGCCTAAACCCAGCAAGGTACATATCGTCAGGCTGACAAACGGATACACCAGCAAAATAGCGAGCAGCAGATTTTCGGAGAGGTGACCTGCATTAATTTGCCCAAGTGCAAATAAGCTCAACGCTTCAATCACGATACGGTGGGTAGTATAAATAGCGATGGTGTTAGAGCCGACAATATTCAGGAAGGCATCGGAGCGGCTTTCTCGCCAGTTATCGAGCAGATAAAACAGTTTCATTATGATGAAAATGGACAGCACTGAAATGACTAGCGGGACGTTCACCAAATACAAAGCTGCTGAAAGCAGGGCAGCGGCTGCGCATAACAATGGGCGCTGGCGTGGAGAAAACGCCTTCATCGCATTGACCAGTTGTGGGCCAAACCAGGCGCCCAGCCCGTAATAACACATATTACGCACCACGCTATTCATGCCCCACCACGGCAGCGGCATAAAGCTAATCAAGACGTTCACTGCCAGTAACATCACAATGACCGGGACTTTGTAGCGACGCAGACTTTTGAACACCAGGAAATAAAGCACCAGAGCGTAGAGATACCAAAGGCTGGTGCTGGCTTTAGCCATGCTGGTGGCAAATTGCAGCAGATTCTCTGAATAGGCCGCGTTGGACGTCGGGTTGCGTACCAGGTCTGGTGCCAGCCACTCATTGATTAACGTAATGCCAAGCCACTGCAACACGCCCCACAACAGCAGAACATAAAAGATATTCCATAAGCGTTTATCAATGCAGTCACGCCATTTCACCGCCTCGATATAGCGTGTTATCAAAAATCCGGAAATGAAGAAAAAGACCGGCATACGGAAAGGGGCCAGATACAGATTCAGGTAAATCCAGCTTTTGGCAATGTACTCAGCCAATCCGCTTTGGGACTGCACCAGGTGCGGGTAAAAAGTGATCACCGAGTGATAGATAACGACAAGGCAGATGCACAATCCCTTGATATGGTTTATCCACAGTTGTTTGTTTTTCATGCAGGCAATATCTTCTGTTGGGCTATATATGCCTTCAGGGTGGAAGATTGGCGGCAGTTTTTTTACCTGATTTGTCTGTTTTTGTAAGAAATCGGCACCTTTCAGAAATTCCGCAGGGTCAGTCAGTAACCGATTAGTCACAGCTTTGACTTCGAAAACAAGATGTTATGAGATTGATTTAATTAGATTTCACATGTTCTGAAATATCAAAAAAACGTTATGTTTCATTTACTTGATACGGCATCACTTATATACTTCACGCCAACTTTGCATCCGCAACTGCAACAAGACGGAATACATGTATCAACCTGTCGCGTTATTTATAGGTCTGCGCTACATGCGCGGGCGAGCAGCTGACCGCTTCGGTCGCTTCGTTTCCTGGCTGTCGACTATCGGCATTACGCTTGGCGTAATGGCGCTGGTGACTGTGCTTTCCGTCATGAACGGATTCGAACGTGAGCTGCAAAACAACATTCTCGGGCTGATGCCACAAGCAATCATCACATCGCCTGGCGGCTCCATTAACCCAGCAACACTTCCGGCAAAAGATCTCAAACTTCAGGGCGTCACGCGTATTGCTCCCATCACCACGGGTGATGTGGTGCTGCAAAGCGCGCGCAGTGTGGCGGTCGGTGTAATGCTGGGCGTGAAGCCGGAAGAAAAAGATCCGCTTTCGCCGTTCCTGGTCAATGTGAAGCAGACCGACTTGGTCGCCGGGAAGTACAACATTATTCTGGGTGAGCAACTGGCAGGGCAATTGGGGATTAAGCGTGGCGATAGCATCCGTGTGATGGTGCCGTCCGCCAGCCAGTTTACGCCGATGGGGCGTTTGCCAAGCCAGCGTCTGTTTACAGTCATTGGCACTTTTGCGGCCAGCAGCGAAGTCGACGGTTATCAAATGTTGGTGAACCAGCAAGATGCGTCGCGCCTGATGCGCTATCCGGTGGGCAATATTACCGGCTGGCGTTTGTGGTTGGCTGAGCCGCTAAAAGTGGATGTGCTAAGCCAACAAACTTTGCCGCAGGGCACTGAGTGGAAAGACTGGCGCGAACGTAAAGGCGAGCTCTTCCAGGCTGTGCGCATGGAAAAAAATATGATGGGGCTGCTGTTGAGCCTGATTGTGGCGGTTGCTGCATTTAACATCATTACTTCTCTTGGCCTGCTGGTCATGGAAAAACAAGGCGAAGTCGCCATTCTTCAGACTCAGGGGCTAACGCGTCGCCAGATCATGGCGGTGTTTATGGTGCAAGGGGCGAGTGCCGGGGTGATTGGTGCTTTGCTTGGCGCGTTACTCGGCGCGTTACTTGCCAGCCAGTTAAACAATTTGATGCCGATTATTGGCGCGATGCTGGATGGTGCCACACTGCCGGTTGCCATCGACCCGGTACAAGTTATTGTAATTGCGATCGTTGCTATGGCGGTTGCGCTGTTATCCACGCTTTATCCATCGTGGCGTGCTGCCGCGACAGATCCCGCTGAGGCTTTACGTTATGAGTAATTCTATCCTGTTGCAGTGTGACAAGCTGTGCAAACGCTATCAGGAAGGCAAAGTGCAGACGGACGTGTTGCATGATGTCAGCTTCAGCATCAATACCGGTGAGTTAATGGCGATTGTCGGCAGTTCTGGCTCCGGCAAAAGTACCTTGTTGCACTTGTTGGGCGGGCTGGATACACCCACTTCTGGCGATGTGATTTTCCACGGTAAGCCGATGAGTTCAATGTCGTCTTCTGCCAAAGCAGAACTGCGTAACCGCGAGCTGGGCTTTATTTATCAGTTCCACCATTTGCTGCCTGATTTTACTGCGATGGAAAACGTCGCCATGCCG
>DATERH010000171.1:0-24253 GCA_035271785.1 Buttiauxella sp. | reverse complement strand
CCATGAGTTCTTCATCTACCTGAAAGTAGCTGATTTCGAAATGACCTGCCGCATCCCTTCCGATGAAGCTAAGCCAATGATTGAAAAAGGCCTTCACCGTAAGGTGTATTTCAAGTTTGACATGGAAAAATGTCATATTTTTGACGCAAAAACAGAACAGAACATCTCTCTCTGACCGGAGTCTATGATAATGAAGAAAGTGCTATTAAGTACCCTGATTGCCTCGACCTTAGGAATGGCTGCCAGCTCGGCGTTTGCGGCAGATGATGTTAATTTACGTATGTCCTGGTGGGGTGGCAACGGGCGCCATCAGGTTACCTTGAAGGCAGTTGAAGAGTTCCAGAAACAGCATCCAAACATTAAGGTAAGTTCCGAATACACCGGTTGGGATGGTCATCTGTCCCGTCTGACTACCCAGATTGCGGGCGGCACTGAGCCGGACGTCATGCAGACTAACTGGAACTGGCTACCCATTTTCTCTAAAAACGGTACGGGTTTCTACGACCTGAATACCGTGAAAGGTGAGCTGGATATAACACAGTTTGATCCTAAAGAACTGCAGTCGACCACCGTCGACGGCAAGCTGAACGGGATCCCAATCTCCGTCACCGCGCGCGTGTTCTACTTCAACGACGAGTCCTGGAAAAAAGCAGGCATCGCTTACCCGAAAACATGGGATGAGTTGATGGCAGCGGGTAAGGCGTTTGAATCGAAATTGGGCAAGCAGTACTTCCCAGTGGTGTTAGAGCATCAGGATACCCTGTCTTTGCTGCGTTCTTACATGGTGCAGAAATACAATATTCCAGAAATCGACGTCACCAAAAAGCAATTTGGTTACAGCAAAGAACAGTGGGTTGAGTTCTTCGGTATGTACAAAAAACTTATCGACAGCCACGTAATGCCTGACACCAAATACTATGCCTCATTTGGTAAGAGCAACATGTACGAGATGAAGCCGTGGATTGAAGGGGAGTGGGCGGGTACTTATATGTGGAACTCCACCATTAAAAAGTACTCCGACAACCTGAAGCCACCGGCAAAACTGGAGCTGGGTTCTTACCCAATGCTGCCAGGTGCAACAGATGCAGGTCTGTTCTTCAAACCAGCGCAAATGTTCTCTATCAGTAAAACAACCAAGAATCCGAAAGAAGCAGCGATGCTGATTAACTTCTTACTGAACGAGAAAGCAGGTGTAGAAGCACTGGGCCTGGAGCGTGGTGTTCCGTTGAGCAAAGCAGCGGTCACCCAGTTAACGGCTGATGGCGTTATCAAAGATAGCGACCCAGCGGTTGCGGGCCTGAAACTGGCGCAATCTCTGCCAAACAAACTGCCAACTTCCCCATACTTCGACGATCCGCAAATTGTGTCTCTGTTCGGCACCTCTTTGCAGTACATCGATTATGGCCAGAAAACAGTAGAAGAAACGGCTGCTGAGTTTGAGCGCCAGGGTAACCGTATCCTGAAACGCGCAATGCGTTAATCAATCAGCCTAAGTTTTCAATTGTCTACCCTGCCCCACTTATGGTGTGGCAGGGTATTTTTTTAACCTGATCAGGAAATTCGTTATGGTTGAAGGTAAGAAAATCCCACTTTCCTTCCGCGCTCTATTACGTCGCACACAAAGAAGGTGATGCCCACCGCTATTTATGGGGTGCTGACCCACAAACGCTTAAAAGTCACCTGCTGCGAACCTTTCCCCATGTTCACATTTAATGAGCAATCATGACGGCTCGTTAGTGGTCGGTGACGGTGCGCCACACAAAACCGGGAATATCGATCTTAACGATCCGTCCATTTGGGTGTTTGATCTGAAGAAGGGAACTCAGAAAGCGGTTTGCCAACACAACACATCGTGGAAAGTTCTTGATGGTGACCAGCAGGTAACGCACCCGCATCCATCATTTAGCCCGGAAACCAGTGGGTGCCTTACACCTCTGACGAAGAAGGTATGCCAGCGTTGTATCTGGCGAAGATCGAGAAATAAAAAAAACCTCCTGATTTCAGGAGGTTTCAGATGTTTCTGGAGATTGTAGGGTGAACACATCCACCCTACACATCAATCTCGAATTAACGCGCTAACCAGCCGCCATCAACCGCAACGGTGTAACCGTTGATGTAATCAGAAGCGGTAGAAGCCAGGAACACAATTGGACCTTTCAGATCTTCTGGCAGACCCCAACGGCCAGCAGGGATACGTTCAAGAATCGCCGCGCTACGCTCTTCATCCGCACGCAGTTGCTGGGTGTTGTTAGTTGCCATATAGCCCGGTGCGATAGCGTTCACGTTGATACCGTGTTGAGCCCACTCGTTCGCCAGCAGACGGGTCACGCCCATAACGGCGCTTTTAGACGCGGTGTAAGACGGTACGCGGATGCCACCCTGGTATGAAAGCATGGAAGCGATGTTGATGATCTTGCCGCCTTTGCCTTGAGCGATGAACTGGCGAGCAACAGCCTGAGACATAAAGAACACGCTCTTGATGTTCAGGTTCATAACATCGTCCCAATCTTTTTCGCTGAAGTTGATTGCATCTTCACGACGAATCAGACCGGCGTTGTTAACCAGGACGTCGATTTGGCCGAACTCAGCAACAGCACGTTCCAGCAGAGCTGGGATGCCATCGATCTGACGCAAGTCAGCAGTCAGGCTCAGGAAACGACGACCCAGCGCTTCGACACGCTCGATGGTTTCAGTTGGCTCAACGATGTTAATCCCAACGATGTCACAACCGGCTTCAGCAAGACCGATAGCCATACCCTGGCCCAGACCTGTATCACAACCAGTAACAACAGCAACTTTACCTTGAAGGGAGAATGAATCCAGAATCATGTAGGTTTCCTTTTTTATACGGGCCTGCTGTTAGCGCAAGCATTTTGGGGAACATTTAGTCGCGCTAACTGCGCAATTCATAAATCGCTTACGGTGAAAGAACTGTTCCGTAATCTTTGATGGCTTAATAGTAATCTTCTTGAAACCGCTTTTCAATTATAAATGAAACGTTGTTTCAGATTTTGGGGAGTTCTTGTCATATTTGATAAAGCGATCACGGTTAGCGGAAAGTTTCACCAATTTAATACCCATTTTTCTAACAAGTCATGTGATAGATGTTTCTTTTAGTGAATGCAATCACACACTCTGAAACATTGTTTTGATAAATTAGCACCGATTGTTCGAACATTAATTTCCGACAGGTGCGATTTGTCCTTTAAAGGAGAGCATTATGGCTAAAGGTATGCGGGTTAAGCTGGTTTACGAAGTGAGTCAGGATCCAGACACAGGCGTCGAGGTCACCCGCTTAACGCCACCAGAAGTCACGTGTCATCGTAACTACTTCTATCAAAAATGCTTTACTAATGATGGTAATAAACTCCTGTTTGCTGGGGAATTTGACGGCAACTGGAACTACTATTTGCTGGATATCGCCGCGGGCGAAGCGCTGCAATTGACTGAGGGTAGTGGTGACAACACCTTCGGTGGATTCCTCAGTCCGGATGACAAGTCTCTCTATTATGTGAAGAACGAACGCACTCTGCTGGAAGTAAATCTTGAAACTCTGGTAGAGCGTGAAGTTTACCGCGTACCCGCTGATTGGGTCGGTTACGGCACCTGGGTTGCTAACAGTGATTGCACCAAGCTTGTGGGTATCGAAATTTCCAAAGACGATTGGGTTCCATTGAACGATTGGAAAATTTTCCACGACTTCTTCCACAAAGGGCCAAATTGCCGCCTGCTGCGTGTTGATCTACAAACGGGTGAAAGTGCCGTGATCCACCAGGAGAAAAACTGGCTCGGCCATCCAATTTATCGCCCATTCGATGACAACACCGTCGCATTCTGCCATGAAGGTCCACACGATCTGGTGGATGCGCGTATGTGGATGGTCAACGAAGATGGCAGCAACGTACGTAAAGTTAAAGAACATGCAGAAGGTGAAAGTTGCACACATGAGTTCTGGGTGCCAAACGGTTCTTCTCTGATGTACGTTTCTTATCTGAAAGGCCAGCAAGGCCGAACCATTTATAGCTACAACCCAGAAACAGGTGCAAACGCAGAAGTGATGCAAATGCCTGCGTGTTCCCATTTGATGAGTAACTTTGATGGCACGCTATTAGTCGGTGATGGTTCCGGTACGCCAGTGGATGTGAAAGACACTGGCGGATATACCATCGATAACGACCCGTATTTGTATGCCTTCGATGTTGTGAAAAAAGCGTATTTCCGCGTAGCGCGCCATGATACCTCTTGGGCAACTTTTGCTAACAGCCGCCAGGTGACGCATCCACATCCTTCATTTACTCCGGATGACAGTGCAATTCTTTTCAGTTCTGATAAAGACGGTAAACCAGCACTGTATATTGCGAAAATACCTGCCAATCCAGCGTTAATTTCTGCCTGATAGATATTGCCTGAAGAGTGCCTGATAAATTATATGCCTGTAGGTTTTTGCCCTCCCTAACCCGGAGGGCTTTTTTTATCAGTAACAATATAATATTTTATTTAAATATAAAAAGGCCCCCGCAATCATGCGGAGGCCTTTTTCAGAGGTATTGATTGGAGTACAGAAATTAAATCAATTAGAAAGAATATCCGACACCGACACGGTAACGTGTCTGGCGTTCGTCGGTAGATTTACTACCAGCAACATTACCCAATTCAGCGTACGGCGCCCAGTTCTTATCGATTTTATAAGCCACCTTCAGGTTATACTCGTCTGAGTCTTTATCATTATTTGAACGAACCTGATGGTCACTCTTCGCATAAACATAGTTCAACTCGGTACGCCAGTCACCCAAAGCAAAGCCAGCCCACAAATCGCCACGATTGACTTTGTCGTCTTCGTTTTTGGTATTGTCATTCGGATAACGGGTATATTCAAAACGATAACGTGCAGCAACATAGAAACCATTATCGAAGCTATATTGCGCATGCACATAAGGCTTCCAGGTTGTTTTGCTGTCATTACTTTCGATATTTAAGCCAGGGGTCAGGGCAATATTTTTATTCGCAGCCCAACGCCAGTTTATGGATTCTTCATGACCACTGCCAACGAGGTCCGAAAATGGTTGATCTTTATCGGTACCGCCAGATTTCCATTTCGCTTCCACGCTAAAGCCAAGGCCGTTATCGAAACGGTGAGATACCAATGCACGATCGCCATGTAAGCCAGCATCAACGTATTCGTGACGTAAATCGACAGTGACTGCCTGCGCTACAACACTCACACCACAAAGAACAACCACGCCCAGAGCTTTCTTGAACATATTCGTATTTCCTTTGCTGAAATATCGTTTCATTTTTATGAAACTGAAGTTTATTTTTAAATGAACAATATTTTAGTGATCGAGATCGTAAAAATTTATGTCGAAATACACACATGGCAATCTTCGTGATGACTATCAACAAAACAAATAAACAAACTCAATATTTAGCGATCGCTGTCACGATAATAAACTTAAATACACAAATGAAACATCATTTCAATAGCTGGAATGTTAATTTACATAAGAACAATCCCGACTTATTCTAAATTTAAAAATAGCGTTTTTATTTATTAAAAACGAAATAATACCGCATGAAACATTACGTGTTTTAACTTCGAACCTGTAGGAAAACTTAATAATTATAAAAAGCCTGAAAGGAGAAATCTGATGCAGTTAAATGAAAAGACTACAGAATGTGATGCAATTAAAAAGAAAAGCACCTTCATGACAAAGGTGCTTTTTAGTTTGATAAGTCAATCTAATGTATAGCCAAAAGAATTGACGGTAGCTTGAAGTATGAAGGAAATAGTTAATCGCGCTCGATTGCCAAAGCAACACCCTGCCCGCCACCAATACATAATGTCGCCAGCCCTTTTTTGGCATCGCGTTTAATCATTTCATGAACCAGTGAAACCAGGATACGGCAGCCTGATGCGCCAATGGGATGCCCAAGCGCCAACGCACCACCGTTAACATTGACCTTCCGTTCATCCCACTCTAGCATTTTTCCAACTGACAGCGCTTGCGCTGCAAAGGCTTCATTCGCTTCGATAAGATCCAACTCCTGAAGCGACCAACCAGCACGCTCAAGACAACGTTGGGTGGCGGTCACTGGCGCAATCCCCATAAAAGCGGGATCAACACCGACACTGGCAAAGGCGCGGATCCGTGCCAAAACCGGCAAATTCAACTCTTCGGCTTTACTGGCGCTCATCATTAACACGGCGGCAGCGCCGTCATTAATAGAAGAGGCATTCCCGGCAGTCACGCTGCCCCGGCTATCAAACGTTGGACGCAACTGTGCAAGTGCTTCCGCGCTGGCATCGGTTCGCGGTTGTTCGTCGGTATCGACAATCACTGAGTTCCCGGCACTCAGTTCGACTGTAACCGGTACAATTTCATCTTTAAAACGCCCGGCATCAATTGCCGCCCGTGCTTTGTGCTGCGATGCCAGCGCATACGCATCCTGGCTTTCGCGACTAATTCCGTATTCACGAGCAAGGTTTTCTGCGGTGACACCCATATGGTAATCATTGAACGCGTCCCACAACCCGTCGTGTACCAAGCTGTCGATAAGCTGGCTATTTCCCAAACCTGCGCCATTGCGGCTGTCAGCCAGCACATGCGGTGCCCGGCTCATATTCTCCTGGCCACCCGCAATAACAACATCAGCCTCACCGCATTGAATTGCCTGCGTCGCCAGATGCAGTGCTTTGAGACCGGAGCCACATACATCATTGATGGTTATAGCCGAAACAGACCACGGCAAACCGCTATTTAGCGCGGTTTGCCGTGCAGGATTTTGCCCGGCTCCAGCAGTCAACACCTGGCCGAGGATCACCTCGTCTACTTCTTGCTCGCTAACACCAGTGCGTTCGAGCAGTGCTTTCACTACCGCACTCCCCAGTTCAGAGGCACTGCGTGGGGCAAGCGCGCCCTGGAAGCAGCCGATAGGTGTTCGTGCAGCCCCCACTATGACGACATCTTTCATTGTTATCTCCGCAACCCCGTCATACTTCAAGCTGCCTCTGTATTGGCTGCTTTCACGTGCCCGAAAACTCATCGGGACTTGTTCTCTTGCCGACGCGATGCAACTCGAATTATTTGGGGGGGATTAATGAGGTTAATGAATTTCGCCGGCGTTCCTTTTCCAGATACATTGCGGCATCTGCTTCGCGCAACGCCAGGTCATGATCGGTCTGAGCCGGATTAACCGCGACGACGCCGATACTCGGACCAGCATAATTAATCACACAGGAATGTAGCTGATACTCGCCAGTCAACAAGTTTGTCAGTCTCATTTTGAAAGCGTTCGCCGCATGCTGCGCCGCGTCAAACTCACCGGACCCAACACCTGCCACTACGAACTCATCACCACCGACTCGGCCTATCACGTCATGAGGAGATACGCCATTTTTCAGCCGCTCCCCAACAGCAAACAAGAAATCATCGCCAGCTTCATGACCATACACGTCATTTATCTGTTTAAAACCGTCGAGATCAGCAAAGGCTAACAGCACATAATGCGCATCATCCCGAGCACTGGAAAAGAGTTTTGGCAACTGCTCAAAGACCGCTCGGCGATTGGGCAATCCGGTCAACTCATCTGTATAGCTAGAAGCGGTCAGCGCCACATTTGCCTGCTGTAATTGCTGCAAAAGCCGCTCATTCTGGATCTGTTGAGCAATCAACTGCGCGAACAGTTGTAAAACTTGCTCACTGCGATCGGTCAACACCCGGTTTTCTGAGCTGGCTGCGCACAACGTGCCATAAAGTGAACCATCAGAAAGGATCACAGGCGTACTGACATACGTCGTGATCCCCAACGCTTTCGCGGCCTGGGAATCGCCCCAAACATTAGCCACATCACAGGTGTAACGCCTTCCCTCGTCCAGTGCTCGCTTACAAAGCGTATCACCCCAGGGCACCGAGAGCCCTTCGGGTATCTGCATCTGTCTGCTGTTACGAGCAAAAAGGATATGTTGGAAGCTGCCATCTGGTTCAATGCGGGTCAGATAAGTTGACTCCATATTGGTGACCAGCTCGAGCATTTCAAGCAGTTGTCGGACAAGACCCTCGAGGGTATATTCAGTTTCTAACGCTGTGGAAATACGCTCGATAAGATTGTCAGGCATAAAGCAAGGTTACCTTTATAAAAACACGCCGTTTAGTACCCAGATTGAGCACTTTTAACATATTTTTAATATAACGTCCCCCTTCAAATTTGACAATTGCGAGCCTGGTGCACACCGGAAAAATTCAAGCGGATTTGTAGGGTGGTGACACCCTACATGAGAAGAATTAAAGCTGCGCTAATGGGACTCGAACAATACTGTCTGGTCCTTTGGTAGAGTGATCTTTATTGAAGCCTTGTTTCACTGTGACATACAGCGTTTGCCCATCAGCAGACAGCAACAAGCTGTTAGGGTGTGGCGTCAAGCTGAGAGACTTTTTCACCGCGTAGGAGTCTGAATCGAGGATCAATAACTTCCCGGATTCACGCTGTGTAAGATAGATCTCGTGGCGTTTAGCATTGAATTTCACGCCCATGGTATCGCCCATCGCCAGGTCTTTGAGCATTTTTCCGCTGTGGATATCCAGCACCAACGTGGTCTTCGCTTTAGAGTTGTCGGTGACAAACAGGCGGCCAGTGGCAGGATCTTCTGCAAGGTTTAGCAACAATGCTTCTTTATCGCCGAGCGGTTTCCAGCGTTGCTCAATACGATTATTACGCGGGTTGATAACCAGAACTTCACCCCCGCCGTTCGCCGCATAAATACGCTGTGTTTGCGCAGAGTACATCAACCCCGTTACCCACTTACCGGCATTATTGATGCGCTTCTTCAGCTTCATGGTTTTTGCGTCAACGACCCAGATAACCCCAGAATCAGCGACGCCGCCAATGTATAGCAGCCCGTCATGCAGAATGATTTCGCGCGCGCCGTAAGGGAAACCTTTTTCGTTACGTTCGCTGAACAACAGGCGGTTAATCACTTTGCCGTCTTCAACATTGATTGCGCTTATACCGCCATCCAGTGAGTTGGTAACGTATAAAGTTTTACCTTGCGGGCCCATAACGGTACCGAAGTTCTTCAGGTCGGTGTGGGCTTGTCCGATCGTTTTTAGTGAAACGGGATCGAGTTTGTAGACGACTCCGCCCTGCACATCTTTGAAGCCTTGAGCTGTCGCGACATACAGGGAGCCGTTTTGCTGGCTGATAGCCATTTCATAAACCCCTTCAGACAGCTCTCGCTGCACTAAAGGACTCACCTGTTCGGTTGCGGCAACCGGCGTTGTTTTTTTCTCTGTTACCTGATGTGCACTACAACCCGTAAGCGCCAGGGCGATCATCGCCGCCAGCACCGTTGTTCTTTTCGTCATTAAATGATCCCTTTTCCCGTCAGTATGATGAGTAGACGAAGACAGTAGCAAGCCGCCAGATAGGGCTACAGCTTCATCAACTCACCCAAATGCAAATGAGAAAGATAATCATTTATTAATAAAATGTAAAACAGAAATGAAGCATTGGGCAAAATACACGCTTAATAATCAGAAACATGGAGGTAAAGGGCGTAGATGCTCTGGCGCGGAGACTGATGGTTCCCCAGCAGAATAGCGCGGCCAAAAAGCAGCAAAGGCGAACAGTACATCTCAGGAATGCAGGGAACAGCAACGCCATGGCTCCTGGGGTTCATTAAACCGATAAGCGGGATTTGCAGCGAAAATGACAATTTCAAAATTGAATAGAACCATAAAGAACAACGTGATGATTTTGTATCTGAGGGAGAAGGTTGGATAGACGTACTTGTTTTATTGCTGGAGAATTGGAGCGGGTGAAGGGAATCGAACAGAAACACCCAGGAGCCGCGAAAGATCTCAACATTGGTAGTTGATAGCGGAGATTGTAGAGGATCATTCTCATGTCTATCAAGGGTCAATCTTATCTTTATCCAACTGCGGAAGGAGTCTGGATGTTCCAGATCTTCATTCCGACTTACATGCGTCACATCTTCGGCGGGAAACGTCTGTACCGAAAATCGACGGGAACAAAAGACCTTGCCACCGCTAAACACTTCCGTAATCACATGCTGATCGAGTGGAAGACGCTCAAGGAGCAGTATTCCCCAAACACGGAAAAACGGCGCATTCAAAACGCTATAGCCGGGTTGCATAAGCAAACTACTCTACGCGCCCCACTCCAGACCGTACCAACATTAACCGCCATTCGTGATCAATACGCTGACAAATACAGCGATAAGCGCTCATTCTCGACGCTGGCTAAATCGGCTCGCGCTGTAGAGGTGTTTCTTACTTCGCTTGACCGTGCAGACTTTCAGATTACGGAGATCAGACGTTCACAAGTGGCGATGTTTATCAATCAGCAGGACAAGAAAGCCCCTCAAACCGTTCAGAACTGGCTAACATGCCTGGGAAGCCTTTACGAGTATGCGCGGAGAGGTTACGACGACATAGCACCAGATAACCCGTTTCACGGTCATAACCTCGAAGCGAGGGCAACGATTGAAAGTTACCAGCCATTCGAGCCTGACCAGATGCAAAAGTTACTGGATGCAGCAGAGCCGGAGATCAGGAACATTATAATCATGGGGCTGTTTTCAGGATGCCGCCTTGATGAACTGGCAAGCCTCAAGAAGTCAGAGATCCAAGCGGTGGAAGGTGTACGCACGTTCTACATCTCGAAGTCAAAGACCAAAGCGGGGATCAGGCATGTCCCGATTCACTCCCTCTTATCTGCGATTGTCGATGAGTATTTGAGCCACGCTTACGGCGAATACCTGTTTCCACAGGCTAACAAGATTCAGCGTGCTGACGGCAAGAAAGGCCCCTTCTACTCTCAAGCGTTCACCAGACTACGCCGCCGTGTGCTTCCTACAGCCACAGACCGCCAATGCTTCCACAGCTTGCGCGGGATGTTCATAACGTGCCTGGACCGTGCCGGAGTACCAGAACAACGGATCGGAGCCATAACGGGACACACAGACCAGAAATCGAAGACGGAAGCCTTCCGCACCTATTCCCAGGGCGCGAGCATGGAGGAACTAAAAAAATATGTGGATCTCGTTGAATTTTTATGGTAACAACCATTGACAAGAGACAGGAAAATGTGCTACCCTACACACGAAGTTCGCGAGCGAAGCGAGGGAGGTTTGTTATCCCGAAGGGATAGAGCTACCTTTGCACAATAGTGATCTTTCATGTTAGTCATGAAAGAAGAGAGTATGTCTGTTCCTGTGTGTCAATCACTACTCAGGTGTACTCTCTATCTCTGATCTGAACTAACCATTAACCTTTATAATAATCCCTTCTTGTTATTATCTGATATGGATAGGAGTAATCCGAAGTCATCCTCTGCTCCAACTACCGTTTAACTTTATCCTGAATCATCCCTTCCCGTTACTCACCGATGACCACCAGCAGAGATTTATCTCGATGATAACCTCTTCTAATCCTTCGTTTAATCACAGTCCACCAGCAACCCCAGAACGCAATACAGCCAGTCTCCCTGACGTATCCCCACCCTTTGAGAGTAAGCAGCACAGAACGCAGCAGACGAAGCGTGAACAGCTATTCGGAACAGTGACCAAACTGGAACATCATGCTCTCACGGTAAGCCGTCGTCCTTCTCATTACATCCTTTAACTTTGTACTGGTGCAATGACGGTTTACCAGCAGGTTCCCCTGCAACATCCAGAAGATGGTTCCCAGAGCCACCAGCAGCGCTACCTGACGTTGTGGACAGCGGAAGCACCACCCGCCTCCCGATAAAATGACTACGCACTAATGAGTGCTCCGGGCCGATCTCTCTGACAGCTTCGCTGTATTCCCACTATCAAATCCCCCTCATGCAGATCCAGACAACACAAGACGCAAAACACATTTAAATACAAAAGTCAATAGAAATAACTTGACAAAAAATGCTTTTTCGTGTACTATAAGTATTAGGGAAGCAGTGTCGAGGGCATACCAGGCGATCTTGTCCATCGCGGCCCGTAGAATAGCCTCCCCTGCACTACTCCCATAGTAGCCAGCTTATCTGTATTACCAGGCGTTCGCGCCATCTCTCCGCATAGTGAATAAAACCTCCCTGATGCCGACCGTGAAGCTATTTCCAAAGGGTAGCCTCCGCATGGTTGGGCAATCCGTCATGGAGGTTTTCCTATGCCCGAACTAAAGGAAAACTCATACATTTGAAAAGTCAGACATTAAAAACCATCGCCGATTGGCTCCCCCGCTTCGAATTCCACGTTTACCGCGACAGGCTACGCCAGTACGGAATGCCAACCACCCCGCAGCGAGTAGCGTTTATGTATTGGGCTGAGGAAGTGATGCAACATTGCTTCACATTCGAGGACTTCGTAAACGAGTGGAGCAATGGCAACGACCACCGCGAAATCAACAGATGGTTGCAATCCTGCTACATCGGCATGGAGTTTTACCAGGGCAAAACGTATTACGTAACGTCTTACCTCGTCAGTGGGCGTAGTCCGTTCTATTGCCACTCTTGCAACCGCATCAACATTAAAAAACTACTTGCCATTAAGGAGCGAAGAAAAAATGACCAACTTACCAAAATCAGTAACTGACGAAATCCGGGCCGAGTTTAAACTCCAGCGTGATCCGTATGTGTCCGATTATCTGGAAACTCACCTGAAAGACGTTTTCGTTATTTCAGACTTCTATCCGGTAATCCTCACCAAGCTACAAACCGCCATCCTCGACGGGTACGAAATCGCAGATTTCAGCCGCCAGCCGTTTTACAACATTGGCGAAGCCGCAATGTGTGTGACGTTCAACCGGAAGCAGGAAGAGATCGAAGCCGACAGGTCAGCCCTGATTGTGGAAGCAGAGAGCCAGCTTATGGACTCCCTGAAAGCCAAAGCGTCAGCCTTGTATGCTCAAATCACAGCAGACATTGAGCGCCGCCAGCGTGAGCAGGAAGCCGCAGAACGTGCAGCAGCGCAGGAAGCCCGCACCTTTGAAAGCCGTCTCCGTGTAGCCCTTTCAGATGCAGCGAAGTAGGTGCCCGTATGTTTGAAGAGTACGCGCAGAAGCGGAACCCGCTCAAACTGGCGCAACGACAATCCCGCGCCTACCGGGAAATGATGACCGCCGAACAAAACGGCATCGACTTTATCACAGGGCGACCACTGACAGATCCGGTGATTGACCATGACCACGACCCAGACAAGCGACATTGCCGCCTCATCCTAAACAAGAGCACAAACTCTATTGAGGGTGATTTTAATCGAATCTTGTCCGGCATTGCCGACCGTGAAGACTTCACCTCTCTTTTATGGGAAATGTATTTCGGTCATCACGTCGATCTGTACGATGAACTATTCGACGCTGCAAACGAACGCCGCAACGGTTACTTAGAAGAAACTGAGTTCTGGCACATGCTAAAACAGTTTGCCGTCTACTACGCAATCCCATTCGATGAGATCAACCATTTGGAGTATTACCGATGAATACAGAAGCAGAAAAATCATTAGCCTGGCTAAAAAGCTATTGGAACCACCAGCGACAGGAAGAAATAACGAAAACCGAGATTAAACTCACCACCAGAAAAGAACTTTTCAGCAAACAGGTGGATGAGCTGACGATTGGCGAGTTCTACAAATGGCTATTATCTGAGGGCTACATCCTCAAGAATAAAGGTGAGAAATAATGTTAAGACTAATCATACCTCGTGAAATGATCGCTTGGATTGACTCCCGGAAGGGTGACGAAAGTCGCCCAACTTTTATTATAAAAACATTGCGTAGAGTGATGATGAACGAGGGCATTAATGAACCCAAAACACAAAATCGAAAAGCTGATTGACCATTTACAGAAACAGAAATACGCGTTTATCTCCGCTCAAGGTAAAATACTCCTCCACCACATCCCCACGAATACAAATCACAGTTTGGACATTCTCGAACGGGAATACTACTTATCGACTGGCGAGCAGTGGCGACGAAGTTATTTAAACCTTCTTTGGGATCACATTCCTTTCATCAAGGTGCATGATTTCAACCCAGCGAAGCCATACGGCATCGATCAGAATGGCACCCTGAACATGTTCAGGCGCTGGCACAGTGACAAACCCCCAGCGACAGATCTCACCCTATGGCACGAATATCTGGCGAGACTCTTCCCAGACCAGACTGACCGCGACACAGTGAGCGCGTACATGGCGCACATGTTCCAGCACCCGGAACAGCGCCCAAGCTGGCACATCGTCATCCCAAGCGACACCGGAACGGGTAAAGGGTTTATGTTCAATCAAATCCTGTCACCGCTCCTGATGCACCAGACCACGCTTTACAGCAACTACAGCACCCTAACCAGCGTCCACAATGACGCGATGGCCCGTACAATCCTGATCCTGTTTGATGACCCGCCGCCAGCATCCCGCAGTATGGCAGACCGTCTTAAAAGCATTCAGACAGAACCGGTTATTGAGATTAACCGGAAGTACGAACAGCCCCGGAAGGTGAGTACATACACCAGATTTTTCACGTTCAGCAATAGCGAAAGCCCGATTGAAGTAGAAGCCAATGACCGCCGTCACTACTGCACACACTACGTTCGCCACAAAGTGAGCAGGGAAGAGACAGCCGAGTTTATCACCTGCCTTGCGGAGTGGCTCGCCGTTGGCGGTCTGGAAGCCATACACACCTGGCTAATGGCTTACCCGTTGGAATCCTTTACCCCGTATCGCCCACCGTTCAGCGTGGCGCTGGAGCGCATGAAACAAGCCAGCATTAGCGAAGAGCAGAACGAAGCGGAGATCTTCACCGGAGAAAATCCGGCGTTTGCATTCCAGGCATTCCATGACGCTTGCCCATCTTTCCCACGACCACAGGACGCGAGTCAATGGCTACGTGATAACGGCTACATCAGTGACCGAGTGCGCACCCGCGCCGGGTTAAAATCAGTCTGGTATCGAGCGCCGCAGGACGGCAGCAGCAAGATCCCGGAGAGCGTTCTCTCCTGGTTTGTTGATAAGTATTACCCGACACAGTGATCAGGGCTACAGGGCTATGATTTTAGCCCTGCATTTTGAAACCCGCGCCGCCACTGGCCTGATCAGGGCTACAAGGCTAACAGGGCTATTTATCAAGTATTCTTAGATCTTTTACGACTTCACCGTTTTTATAACGGGGAGAGGAGACAGCGCCAGCGTTTCCCGCATCAAATAGCGACAACCGTCGCACGGCTTGCCATTCCATCAGCGGCAGCTTATGACCAGCGTGACGTTCCACCGTCGAGCGCAGCAGAAGGGAGGGTTTTCTCTGAGTGCGTAGGCACGATGAGAAAAGGGCCACGCAGTGGGCCAGCTCCCTGACGCGAAGCGTATAGCGACTATCAATTTTAAAGGTTTTGATAGGCGTTGCCGAACAACTTCTCAAAACTGAAACTTTAAATCACTCATACATCGGTCTTGTGAATGCTGATACTTATCATCACGTCAAGATTCCAGCAACAGCGCGTCCTTTAACCCCGTTGCATACACGCGATAACGCGCGATTAATCCGAACTTTTTACAACTGAGGTATTCATATGCCACGAATTACACACCAAACCTATACAGACTTCTTTCAAGACAGCCAGAGAGAACACCAGATCGCAGAAGTCGAGCGCCAGCTCAACGGATACACCCGGAAGCTTGAGCGCCAGCTCGAAGCGGAAGCACGAAGCGCTGAGAACATCGCAGACCATTTCCCAAGAGTGATCCCAGATACGCCTTTAATCGAAATGCACCCCGGCTACTACATTCACCGCCTTGAGTGGGAAGCTCACCGCGACGGCTTGAGCGTGGTCACGGTCACAGAGGAACGAACCACCAGAGATCCAGAACTTGTTTCCTACCAGTGGAACCACTTTGTAATCACTCACCGCAGCCCCTGGGCGCTTGAGGGCTACAGGATCAGATACTACCCGTTTAGCCTCCCGGAACATGTAGCGAAATAGCATACTACTTCGACACATCCAGATCCGGGCCATTTCCCCCTCAAAACCCCTCGAAAATCGTATCGAAATAGTTTGATCTATTTAATCGACACACCTATAATCGCCACATACTATTTCGACACATTTTGGAGAACAGAATGGCTAACATCGGTTATGTTCGAGTGAGTACAGATAAACAATACACAGAGCGTCAGCTCGACGGCGTGACCCTCAATAAGAAGTATGAAGAGAAGCTGAGCGGCAAGAATGCCAACCGTCCACAGCTCCAAGAGATGATCGCTTATGTTCGTGAAGGTGACGTGATCCACGTTCACAGCCTCGACCGCTTAGGGCGAAACATTCGTGATGTTTTGGACATTATCGAGCAGGTGAAAGACAAGGGCGCATCCGTGCAGTTCCACAAGGAAGGGATCACGGCAGGAGCGGCAGCGAACTCCGCCAGCAACCTGATGCTAAACATCTTTGCCGCAATGTCACAGATGGAACGTGAGCAGCTCCTCGAACGTCAGGCAGAAGGCTACGCAGCAGCCAAAGCAGCGGGACGCAAAGGCGCTCGTGGTAATGGCGCAGCGGTTGACCGTGTAGGGATTGTGTCAGCACTTGCCGCTGGTCAGTCTATCCGAACCATAGCGAAGGAGTTCAACGTGTCCACCAGCACCGTGCAGCGTATCAAGACCGAACAAGTCTCGCAGTAGTAACAACACCTCGGCGGGACTTTCTGCACCCCATCCAGCCACGAGCGCCCCTGATATTTGGGGATGGCCCGGCGTGGAAGATGGGAGTCTTCGATCATAGCGTTAATCAGTTCTCGCAATGGCGAGATTGGCCTTTATCAACAATCACGTTGAAAAACGGCAGTTTTTGCAGGACCAATAGGCGCTATAAGTCTGCCCTGCAGGAAACAAAACCATGTGCGTTTTTATCTGATTGACCTCATAGCAATTCGGACAAAATGCAGTTTCATCACCCTCTTTCCAGTACAGCCCATTTTTGAAGGTGAAAGTTGATTTATCTTTTAAACTCCCCTCAAGATCTTTGATCTTTTGCTCGGCATCGAACAAAAGTGTCTGCATTGTAACGGCTTCGATCTTGGCGTTCGCAAGTTCAACCATCAGATTAGCCAACTCAAGTTTTAGCGTTGCCTTGTCCAGCTCATCGCTATTGTTTGCCAGCTTCTGAGTGATGCTAACCGCTTTATCAAGAATCCCTATAGCCGCCGCCGTGCTTGCTAATACTCCTGCCATACTGGCTAACCTCCTATTATTAAATTACATACGGAATAATCGCGCTCTTTACTGGCAATGCTTGTCAAACCACTGGCGGATTTTATCGGTGTTGGTACCCTCCTCGTGTTTGGCAACAGCCCACGAAGCAAAGTTATTTTGATACTTCTCGTAAAAACCACCAACGGGGTATTCAATCCCTTTTGCTACAAAAGCCTTAACAAACTTTTGCTCTGCTACTTCTTTCTGACGGTTTGAAAAATCTACAGAATAGCGAGGCGCGTTAACAATGAAATGGCAATAAACCCCACTCAGTATGTCGGTATCATTCAACATTGGGGGAGTCTGACAAGCCCAAACTTCTTGAATAGTGGATGTACTGCCAGCGGTCGTCTTATACAGAGTTGCTTCCTTCCCTTTGCTTCTGCAAAAGTCTCCGACAAGTGACATTACGATCTCTGAGTTATCTACATCTCTGTAGCGAGCAGTTACAAGCCATCCCAGGGCTTGATCATAGCTTTCTGAGTAAGTCGGCACATCTAAGTGCTCTCGTGGCTGAGAATACCCACTACAACCAGCGCAAACGGCACAAAAGAAAAGAAATAATCCCTTAATACGCATGATCCACCGCCAATAGTTTGTTTTTCAAGCTATCTTAGCGGTCAGATTGTTCCTGGACAAGGGTTGAAAAATCGGCTTCACGCCTGCTTTCTAAAGTCACAATAAGCGTTAAATGCCACACCGTTCAGGTGTTCAGTCTCTAAACAGAATGTTAGATTACTAAGTGTTGAATACTCAGGAATAGCCTGAAATGGTCTCTATCACGAAGACTTACGAGAAAATAGCCCCAAAACTTGATGACATGGTGCGCCGTGGATTCAGCGACATTGAGCTAAAGTACGGGAGTCAAAACGAAATCTACGCCTACGGAGAACGGAAACTATTAGCGGAGGATTTCCGCAAGCTCTACCCCGAAAAAGTGAATGATATTCCTCAAGACTTCCCCCCAGATGCGACAGTCATCGTGGAAGACATGGTATTGCTGTACAAACCCCGTAACGGTCAACTCACCAGAACAGCCTCAGAGACACAGCTAAAACATCATCAGGCATTCAATGATTGGTGTCATCATAATGTTGGAATGGGAAAAGGCTACACACAGACAACTAAGAATACGATTAACGTAATTTACATCATAGGAATCATCATAATGATTGGGCTTGCTTTATGGGCTTTGTTAAAAACTCGCTAAAACGTAGAAGTCCAGTCAAAAGGTTTTCTTCGCTTTCAAGAATAGTTCCCATTTTTTTCTTAGCTTATTTTTATCGAGTACTACTGAATGCTCGCCAATTTTTTTACCCTCAAACATCTTTGCATAAATACATTCAACATCAAAGTGAATAGTAAGTGTTTCTGGGTTTATTCCAAGCTGACCATTATCAAACATTCTATGGCAATCTGAGGTTAGAAGAATGCCATTACTTGTATCCATGTTGCATGAAAAACTGTAATCCTCCAGATGGCAGGCTTGGAGTAAAGATTGAATTGATTGTCCAGTTACCGCGCATCGTCCATTAAAATTACGCTCCACTCTTCTACGAAAACTTTGTTGATCACTAATTCGTCGTAATTGCAATGTGCGTTGAACATTACTCGAAATCAGCTTCAAATCGCTCATCTGAACAGGAGCGACTACATTACCCTGTTTTATTTTTGCAGCCATCTGACTTTTATTATGAGGTCGGATTTTATAACCTGCTACGATAAAGTTATACAAGAAAGATTCAGATTGCTCTTGGTTTCTTGCTATTTGTTGAGCTTCTTCGTTGTTTTTACTTCGAAGTAAAATTAAATAAGTAATGGTATTGAAATAAGTATACTCGCCTGACTTTATCTTGCTGTCATGGTATTGCGATGATAACTCGCGACTTTTAGCGATCTTGTATGCTTGCGAGACAGGCATAGTCCTTATCAATTGAGTATACAACTCGCTGTTAAAATAAAACTCTGTGCCCTTGTCTTTGATAACTTGAGAAATTTCTGACTTGATAGCGTTCTTCGTGGGTGAAATATTTATCGTATTAGTTATTTCTGCTGGTTTTAGTTTGGTATGCGAAACTCTTGAAAGTAGAGTCATTCTTTCAAACTCTACCTGTGCTTCCTTAGCAATTAACTCTTTGCGTAATCTTTCACGCTCCAAAGTCTTTTCATTAAGGGGCAAGAAACTGCGATCTTTATTGCTGATAGTGAACTGTTCAGGCGGTATAGTTTTCTTGAATGAGCGGACTTGAATTGATTCCCTGTAATTTTCTCTTGCGATCTTTCGGCCCTGCTTAGTAGGAATATCCTTAGTCCTGTTTCTGATCTCATAATTCAGAGATTTTATGAGTTCTGAGACTTCCTTCTTCTTTTCATAAGAAGTTAAAGGATCATTTATTATTTCTGAATACTCATTCTTTATGCGAAATAAATCAGGTAAAGTCATTGCTTGCGCATGAAGTTTTCTTTTGGATTGTTTTTGCTGTTCTCCGACACTTGAAGCAACAAGTTTAGTAATAGCGCTTTCTGGTTCGCTGTTTTTCGCAGCATTAAACAATGCGTCAGCAAGGATGCTATTTTTCATAAGCATTTACCTTTCTGATAGCCTAATCATGCCAATATTCCTGATAATCTCATTCATCGATCCCCCCTTCCCTTCGGATTAATCTTAGATTAACGAGTGTATGTGTAATGTGCAACAGACAAAATTTTAGTAAAGCAGCCATAAAGCCCCGTTAGTGGTACAAGCAACAGCGGAGCGTAGCGACTTCATCAGATTGTCAGAGGGATCACACCTTATCAGGGTGCTCGTGTACCGTTAGGAGCGTGAGCGAAGCGCTGGCAGAGCCGGATCTGTAGCTACCGGGGCGTTACCACTATTCACCTGTTTACGCAGCCACAAGGC
The DNA here is from genome assembly GCA_035271785.1 of Buttiauxella sp. GTDB lineage: Bacteria > Pseudomonadota > Gammaproteobacteria > Enterobacterales > Enterobacteriaceae > Buttiauxella. Next base: position 4,124 of record DATERH010000171.1, on the reverse strand, counting down.
CGCACATCGGGCTTAAATGCGTGTGATCTATCAGGTGTAAGATACAATGCCCGGATCAGGCTTTTCCTTCACGTTGTGCTATCGCGGTGTGAGGTTGGAACTGCCGCCGTCGAATAGTTATACTCTTACTTCCATAGTAACTATCCGTGACAACTAACAGTGTACCCCCCGTTGGTACTTTGTCGTTCAATGGTAGAACGAACGAGGCAACTTATCTTTAGTAAGTTGTTGATAGCAAAACGAAATATAATGAAGTTTTGCCACAAGGGGAGAGATCTGGAGCGGGTGAAGGGAATCGAACCCTCGTATGCAGCTTGGGAAGCTGCCGTTCTACCATTGAACTACACCCGCTTTGAAGTGCGTAGGCATTATAGACGTTCAGCTTGTACTGGCAAGCGCATTTTTAGGTTATGTGATGGATTATTAAGCGATTGTTTTTCTTTGATGCACCTGGCACAGTGGCTCTCCCCAAGCTTTTCTTTATTACTGAATTGAATCCCCTTTCCTGAGTTATACGGGAATGGCTGAAATTTTTAGAAAGAGAAATACCATTGCCGTCAGGAAGAACAAGCAAGAAATAACACCAAGAACTAAAGAGTAATTTTTCATATAAATCAGCCCCCTAAATACGGATAGTGATAAATTCCACCTCTCAATATTTAATCGATTTGAATATATTTAATAGCTCTAATTAGTTTAATTTTGACAAAAGAGCAGTGGCATTATGAAAACAACTGAAAAATATTATATTAATTCCAGCCTAATAGGGTATTGGTGATCCTTCGTAGTAATAATTAAATTATACGGCCAATAATACGTGATGTTGATCACAATGTTTTGTGTTTAATAAAAGCCAGATGCATTCTGGCTTTTATTAATTAGCAGGATGGCTTGCTGCCTTTTGGTGGGAGATAACGTTGCGGATCAATGGCAGTTGCACGATAACGAATCTGGAAATGTAAATTTACCGAGTCTGAGCCACTGCTGCCCATAGTGGCAATTTTCTGGCCCGCTGTGACTTTTTCGCTGGTGTTGACCAACGTCGTTTCATTGTGAGCGTAGGCAGTGATGTACTCTTCATTATGTTTGATCATCACTAAGTTGCCGTAGCCACGAAGTTGGTTGCCAACGTATACCACTGTTCCGGCGGCTGATGCGTAAATCGGTTGCCCACGTTTACCGGCAATATCGATACCTTTGTTACCACCATCGCTATCAGAAAACGACATAATTACGTTGCCCGTGGTAGGCCAACGCCAGCATTTTGAGCCGACAGGAGGGGCTGCCACTTTCGCCACGCTACTTGTCGACGTGGAGCGTGTCTTAGAGGCTTTCGCAACGGCTATTTTTTTCGATGAGCTGGATGATCCAGAGCTACTTTTGACCCGGATTTTCTGCCCAACTTCTAGTGTATAAGGGGCTGAAATACCATTGAGACGCGCCAATTCGCCGACGCTTGAGCCGGTCATTCGCGAAATTCGATAGAGTGTGTCACCACGCTTGACGGTGTAAACAGGGCCGTTGTAGCTTCCAGCGGATGGTTTAGTGGTGCTCGCTTTATTTGATGAGCAAGCGACGAGAAACAGGCTGATTAGCAGGACGATGGCATTCGGAGCCCACTTTCTGACTGTGCTTTCCTTGCGCAAACTAATCCTCTGATTTCATAAACTAAAAAGAAGATGTTCCTCCCCGCAGAGAGGAACAATGACGTCTTACTTAACCGGACGCAACGCAGGGAACAGGATAACGTCACGGATGGTGTGGCTGTTGGTGAACAGCATAACCATACGATCGATACCGATGCCCAGACCCGCTGTTGGCGGCAAGCCGTGCTCCAGTGCAGTCACGTAGTCTTCGTCGAAGAACATCGCTTCGTCATCGCCAGCATCTTTAGCAGAAACCTGGTCTGCAAAGCGCTGAGCCTGATCTTCTGCATCGTTGAGCTCAGAGAAGCCATTACCGATTTCACGGCCACCGATGAAGAACTCAAAGCGGTCTGTGATTTCTGGGTTTTCATCGTTACGACGCGCCAGTGGAGAAACTTCTGCCGGGTATTCAGTGATGAAGGTCGGCTGAATCAGATGGCTTTCTGCCACTTCTTCAAAGATCTCAGTCACTACGCGGCCCAGACCCCAGCTCTTCTCAACTTTGATGCCAATAGAAGCTGCGATTTCCAGTGCTTTAGCCATATCGTCCAGATCCGCAATGTCAGTTTCCGGGCGGTACTTTTTGATAGCTTCGCGCATAGTCAGTTTTGCGAACGGCTGGTCGAAGTCAAACATCTCTTCACCATAGTTCACCTGTGCAGTACCCAGCACTTCATGCGCCAAAGTACGGAACAGAGATTCAGTCAGTTCAATCAGATCTTTGTAATCCGCATACGCCATATAGAGTTCCATCATGGTGAACTCTGGGTTATGACGCGGGGAAATACCTTCGTTACGGAAGTTACGGTTGATTTCGAATACACGTTCGAAGCCACCCACTACCAGACGTTTCAGATACAGTTCCGGCGCAATACGCAGGTACATATCGATATCCAACGCATTGTGGTGAGTGACGAACGGACGAGCAGACGCCCCGCCAGGGATAACCTGCATCATCGGAGTTTCAACTTCCATAAATCCACGGCCAACCATGAAGTTACGGACGCCAGCCATGATTTGCGAACGAATTTTAAAGGTATTACGGGATTCGTCGTTGGAAATCAGATCCAAATAACGCTGACGGTAACGAGACTCCTGATCCTGCAGACCGTGGAATTTGTCCGGCAGTGGGCGCAGAGCTTTAGTCAGCAGGCGCAGTTCAGTACAGTGAATAGAAAGCTCACCGGTTTTGGTTTTGAACAGCTTGCCACGTGCGCCGAGGATGTCACCGAGGTCCCATTTTTTGAACTGCTCGTTGTAGATACCTTCAGGCAGATCATCACGCGCAACGTAAAGTTGGATGCGACCACCAACGTCTTGCAAGGTAACGAAAGACGCTTTACCCATGATACGACGCGTCATCATACGGCCAGCAACGGCAACCTCGATACCCAACTCTTCCAGCTCTTCGTTCTCTTTAGCGTCGAAGTCAGCATGTAATTGGTCAGAGGTTTGATCGCGACGGAAATCATTTGGGAAAGCGATGCCCTGCTCACGCAGACCAGCCAACTTCTCGCGACGGGATTTCAGTTCATTATTTAGATCGACCGCTTCGGTACCCTGTACTTGTTGTTCAGACATGTTGGTTCCTCATAACCCTGCTTTCAAACTTGCTTCGATAAATTTGTCCAGATCGCCATCCAGTACCGCTTGCGTGTTACGGGTTTCTACACCAGTACGCAAGTCTTTGATACGGGAGTCGTCCAGTACGTAAGAACGAATCTGGCTGCCCCAGCCGATATCCGATTTGTTGTCTTCCAGCGACTGCTTCTCAGCATTCTTCTTCTGCATTTCCAGCTCGTATAACTTCGCTTTCATCTGCTTCATCGCCTGATCTTTGTTCTTATGCTGCGAACGGTCGTTCTGGCACTGGGTGACGGTGTTGGTCGGAAGGTGGGTAATACGTACCGCAGATTCTGTACGGTTAACGTGCTGACCACCGGCACCCGATGCGCGGTAAACGTCGATACGCAGATCGGCCGGGTTGATTTCGATATCAATATTGTCATCCACTTCTGGGTAGACAAAGGCCGAACCAAATGAGGTGTGACGACGGCCACCGGAATCGAACGGGCTCTTACGTACCAGGCGATGCACGCCAGTTTCAGTACGCAACCAACCAAAGGCATATTCACCCTGAATACGAATAGTCACGGATTTAATACCGGCGACTTCCCCTTCGGACTCTTCAATGATTTCAGTTTTGAAGCCACGCGCTTCTGCCCAACGCAGATACATACGCATCAACATACTGGCCCAGTCTTGCGCTTCGGTGCCGCCAGAACCTGCCTGAATATCGATATAGCAATCAGCGCTGTCGTACTCACCGGAGAACATGCGACGGAATTCCAGCTGCGCCAGTTTAGCGTCCAGCTGATCTAACTCCACAACGGCTTCGTTGAAGGTTTCTTCGTCGTCGGCTTCGATGGCCAACTCCAGCAGACCGGAAACATCTTCCAGGCCCTGGGTCATTTGATC
>DATERH010000170.1:0-15007 GCA_035271785.1 Buttiauxella sp. | reverse complement strand
TCTGACGCGGTTCTTGATGCTATCCTCGAGCAGGATCCAAAAGCACGCGTAGCATGTGAAACTTACGTCAAAACGGGCATGGTGATGGTGGGTGGCGAAATCACTACCAGCGCATGGGTTGATATCGAAGAAATCACCCGTAAAACCGTCCGCGAAATCGGTTATGTCCATTCTGATATGGGTTTTGATGCTAACTCTTGTGCTGTTCTGAGTGCTATCGGAAAACAGTCACCAGACATTAACCAGGGTGTTGACCGTACGGATCCACTGGAACAAGGCGCGGGTGACCAGGGCCTGATGTTTGGTTATGCAACCAACGAAACCGAAGTGCTGATGCCTGCACCAATTACTTACGCACACCGTTTGGTTCAACGCCAGGCTGAAGTGCGTAAGAATGGCTCATTGCCGTGGCTGCGCCCGGATGCAAAAAGCCAGATCACCTTCCAGTACGACAACGGTAAAATCGTGGGTATTGACGCAGTTGTTCTGTCTACCCAGCACTCCGAAGACGTTCAGCTTAAAACGCTGCAAGAAGCCGTGATGGAAGAGATTATCAAACCCGTTCTGCCAGCAGAATGGCTGAACGCTTCCACCAAATATCACATCAACCCAACTGGCCGTTTCGTTATCGGTGGCCCAATGGGTGACTGTGGTCTGACGGGACGTAAAATTATCGTTGATACCTACGGCGGCATGGCTCGTCACGGTGGCGGCGCATTCTCCGGTAAAGATCCGTCTAAAGTTGACCGTTCTGCGGCGTACGCGGCGCGTTATGTTGCGAAAAATATCGTTGCGGCAGGCCTTGCGGACCGTTGTGAAATCCAGGTTTCTTATGCAATCGGCGTGGCTGAGCCAACATCTATCATGGTTGAAACCTTCGGTACTGAGAAAATCTCTACCGAACGACTGACCCTGCTGGTGCGCGAGTTCTTCGACCTGCGTCCATATGGCCTGATTCAAATGCTGGATCTGCTGCACCCAATCTACAAAGAAACTGCAGCATACGGTCACTTTGGTCGTGAACATTTCCCTTGGGAAAAAACCGACAAAGCAGAATTGCTGCGTGAAGCTGCTGGTCTGAAATAAACCTGTAGATCATCAAATCTCAAAGGCCAGCGCTCTGCTGGCTTTTTTTTTCTTACCAACCGTCTCCTACCTCTTCAGAACCCCTCCCGGTTTCCTTCAAAGCGCCCTTACCCTCAACAAATCGCAATTCGTGAAAACGGTTACATTCATATTTAATGCGTATTAATTAAGACTGTTCTGCATGACAACAGATTATTGCCTCCAAAGTTACAAATTATTTCGGATTATTCGCGCATAGAAATTTTTAGTTTTATTAATTAAACTTAATTAACTGTTTTTATTATAAATAATCACAAATACAATTCATCACATTGGTGTAATCGATTACACAAGAGTGATCTGAATCACACAATTTCACTTAATGTTAACCTACCCTTAATACCGAGATACCCCCAAATTATTCAACTGGAGAGCACTATGCCTGACATAAAAAAACAAGGGCGCTCGAACAAAAGCATGACCTTTTTCGTCTGTTTCCTCGCAGCCCTGGCGGGTTTGCTATTTGGCCTTGATATCGGTGTTATTGCCGGTGCACTGCCATTTATCGCTCAAGACTTCCAGATAACCGCGCATCAGCAAGAGTGGGTCGTCAGTTCGATGATGTTTGGTGCTGCGGTAGGAGCTGTTGGCAGTGGCTGGCTCTCCTTCCGTATCGGGCGCAGATACAGTCTGATGATTGGTGCCGTGCTGTTCGTCATTGGTTCGCTCTGTTCTGCATTCGCACCGAATACTGAAATCCTCATCGTCTCCCGCGTGCTTTTAGGTCTGGCTGTAGGTGTCGCCTCTTATACCGCGCCGCTTTATCTGTCTGAAATTGCGCCGGAAAAAATCCGTGGCAGCATGATTTCGATGTACCAACTGATGATTACCATTGGTATCCTCGGCGCTTATCTTTCCGATACTGCTTTCAGCTACAGCGGCTCATGGCGCTGGATGCTGGGCGTCATCACCATCCCTGCGTTGATTTTGCTGGTGGGCGTTTTCTTCCTACCGGACAGCCCGCGCTGGTTCGCCGCCAAACGCCGTTTCCACGATGCCGAACGCGTACTGCTGCGCCTGCGTGATACCAGTGCAGAAGCCAAACGTGAACTGGAAGAAATCCGTGAAAGCCTGAAAGTGAAACAAAGCGGCTGGTCGTTGTTTAAAGACAACAGCAACTTCCGTCGTGCGGTGTTCCTCGGCATTCTGCTGCAGGTGATGCAACAGTTCACCGGCATGAACGTCATCATGTACTACGCGCCAAAAATCTTCGAAATCGCCGGTTTCACCAACACCACGCAACAAATGTGGGGCACGGTGATCGTCGGTCTGATTAACGTTCTGGCGACATTCATTGCCATCGGTCTGGTTGACCGTTGGGGCCGTAAACCAACGCTGGTGCTGGGCTTCATGGTAATGGCGATTGGTATGGGCGTTCTTGGCACCATGCTGCACATCGGTATTCATACCCAAGGAGCACAATACTTCGCCATCGCTATGCTGCTGATGTTTATCGTTGGCTTTGCGATGAGTGCCGGCCCGCTGATTTGGGTGCTGTGTTCCGAAATCCAGCCGCTGAAAGGCCGCGATTTTGGTATCACCTGCTCCACCGCCACCAACTGGATTGCCAACATGATTGTCGGTGCAACCTTCCTGACCATGCTGAACACGCTGGGCAACGCGAATACCTTCTGGGTTTACGCGGCGCTGAACCTGTTCTTCATCGTCCTCACCCTGTGGCTGATTCCTGAAACCAAACACGTTTCCCTGGAACACATCGAACGTAACCTGATGAAAGGTCGCCGCTTACGTGAGATTGGCGCTCACGAGTAAATAACACTCGCCCCTGTCCATAATGGATAGGGGCTTGCACCCGGCTCCGCCTCGCACTATTCTTGGCCGCTATGAAATCCCCAAGACTCCCCATCGCACTCCAACAGGCCGTTATGCGCTGCCTGCGGGAAAAACTCCAACAGGCCAATCAGCACCTGGGACGAAACTACCCCGAACCGAAACTGGTTTATCAGCAGCGTGGTACCGCGGCGGGCACTGCGTGGATGGATAGCTATGAAATTCGTCTCAATCCCGTGTTGTTGATAGAAAATCAACAAATCTTCATTGATGAAGTTGTCCCGCACGAATTGGCTCATTTGTTGGTCTGGAAACACTTTGGTCGCGTGGCACCCCACGGCAAAGAGTGGAAATGGATGATGGAAAGCGTGCTTGGTGTTCCCGCAAGGCGTACCCATAAATTTGAAGTGCAATCAGTACGTAAGAATACCTTTCCGTATCGCTGCCGCTGCCAGTTACACCAACTGACTGTCAGGCGACATAACCGTGTCGTGCGGGGCGAAACGGAATACCGCTGTGTCCAATGCGGTGACCTGTTAAAAGCTGATGTTACAACGCCCTGTAATTAAAAATATTAGCCTTAAATTTTCCTGATGTTGCTGATTGAATCCCAATAAACCCTGCGGTAGTGTGCGGGAACGTTTTAGTAAGGATTCTGGAAATGTCTCGCAAATATTCTATGGCTGTTGCAATTGTTGCAGCCCTCTTCTCTTTTTCCGCCCTCAGTGCCGGTATTAATAATTTCTCTCAGGCCAAAGCCGCTGGCGCCAAAGTGAATGCCGATGCGCCAGGCGACTTCTATTGTGGATGTAAAATCAGCTGGGAAGGGAAAAAGGGCATTCCCGATCTCAAGTCCTGCGGCTACAAAATCCGTAAGAATGAAAACCGCGCGACGCGCATCGAGTGGGAACACGTTGTTCCGGCCTGGCAGTTCGGTCATCAGCGCCAGTGTTGGCAAGACGGCGGCCGTAAAAACTGCGCCAAAGACCCAGAATATCGCAAGATAGAAAGCGATATGCACAACCTGCAACCTGCAGTCGGCGAGGTGAACGCTGATCGTAACAACTTCATGTATAGCCAGTGGAATGGCGGTGAAGGGCAGTACGGGCAATGCGAAATGAAAGTCGATTTCAAAAATAAGATTGCCGAACCACCTGCCCGAGCACGTGGTGCTATCGCCCGCACTTATTTCTACATGCGTGATCAATATCAGCTCAACCTTTCTCGCCAGCAAACCCAGCTGTTTGAGGCATGGAATAAGCTATATCCAGTCACCGCCTGGGAGTGTAAGCGCGATGAGCGCATATCGAAAGTTCAGGGTAATCATAACCCTTATGTGCAGCGGGCTTGCCAGGCATAAAACAGCTAACCTACACTAGCGGCAATGACTTAACGCAGTGCTGCTTTTGGATATTAAAACCATGCGTATACCCCGCATTCATCACCCTGAACACTTAAGCGTCGGCCAGGACGTGGCACTTTGCGAAGATGCTGCGAATCACGTTGGCCGCGTATTGCGCATGAGCGCAGGCCACGCGCTGCAATTGTTCGATGGAAGCAATCAAGTTTTTGATGCTGAAATCGTTCAGGCAGATAAGAAAAGTGTGCGAGTGAAAGTGCTTAATGCCACCCTCGATAACCGTGAATCCCCACTGCATCTACATCTTGGTCAAGTGATGTCACGTGGTGAGAAAATGGAATTCACTATTCAGAAGTCCATTGAGCTGGGCGTCAACGTGATTACCCCTTTGTTTTCTGAACGCTGTGGCGTAAAACTGGATGCCGAGCGCCTGAATAAAAAGCTCATGCAGTGGCAGAAAATTGCGGTTGCTGCCTGTGAACAATGCGGCCGCAATGTTGTGCCAGAAATCCGCCCAGCCATGGATCTCGAAGCATGGTGTGCGGAACAAGATAGCAGCCTGAAGTTGAACCTCCATCCTCGCGCCAGTGCCAGTATCAACACGTTGCCACAACCTGTTGAACGTGTGCGCCTGTTGATTGGCCCAGAAGGTGGTTTAACGGCTGATGAAATTGCGATGACCGCACGCCATCAATTTACTGATATTCTGTTGGGACCTCGCGTTCTGCGTACTGAGACTACCGCGCTCACCGCGATTACCGCACTACAGGTGCGTTTTGGCGACTTGGGCTAGAACCTGGTACAAGGTTATCTTTTTTGCCATTCTGGCGTTAGGCAGAATGCCTGCAACAATTACGCCTTGTAGCCAGCTTTAAAGGAGAAAAACAATGATCAAGCTCGGCATCGTGATGGACCCCATCGCAAACATTAACATCAAGAAAGACTCCAGTTTTGCTATGTTGCTGGAAGCCCAGCGCCGTGGTTATGAACTCCACTACATGGAAATGGCAGATCTCTATTTGATCAACGGTGAAGCGCACGCACGCACCCGCCTTCTCACTGTCGAGCAGAATTACGATAAATGGTACGAATTTAGCAGCGAGCAAGATATTCAGCTTGCCGATCTCGACGTAGTGTTGATGCGTAAAGATCCCCCGTTTGATACCGAGTTTATCTACGCGACCTATATTCTTGAGCGCGCTGAAGAGCAAGGCACGCTTATCGTTAACAAACCGCAGAGCCTACGCGACTGTAACGAAAAGCTGTTCACCGCCTGGTTTGCTGATTTGACCCCAGAAACACTTGTCACGCGCAACAAAGCGCAGTTGAAAGCGTTCTGGCAAAAGCATGGTGATATTATCCTCAAGCCGCTCGACGGTATGGGTGGGGCTTCGATTTTCCGCGTCAAAGAAGGCGACCCTAACATTGGCGTTATCGCTGAAACGCTCACTGAATTGGGTAACCGTTACTGCATGGCGCAGAACTACCTGCCTGCGATTGTCGATGGTGACAAACGTGTGCTGGTTGTAGATGGCGAACCTGTTCCATACTGCCTGGCACGTATTCCGCAAGGTGGCGAAACCCGTGGCAACCTGGCAGCCGGTGGCCGTGGTGAACCGCGTCCACTGACCGACAGCGATTGGGACATTGCCCGCCGCGTCGGCCCAATATTGAAAGCCAAAGGGCTTATCTTTGTTGGTCTGGATATCATCGGCGACCGTCTGACCGAGATTAACGTCACAAGCCCTACCTGTATCCGCGAAATCGAAGCCGAATTCCCGGTATCGATAACGGGGATGTTATTCGACGCAATCGAGAAACGTCTGGCGAAATAATCTCGCACGTTCCCTGTAAGGGAAAGACCCATACCTTTGGTATGGGTCAAGTGTCCAGAGCAGTTCAATAGTGATAAACTGACTATTCCTCGCGCGTCTAATGCCGCTTTTTCAACCGGAATCAGAACCTCTGACAATGAATTTACAGCATCACTTTCTAATTGCCATGCCAGCGCTCCAGGATCCTCTGTTTAAGCGAGCAGTCGTTTATATCTGTGAATACACCGACGAAGGCGCTATGGGGATAATTATCAATAAACCCCTCGAAAATCTTCAGGTTGACGGTGTTCTTGAAAAATTAAAAATCGATCCAGAACCGCGCGACCCAGCTATTCGTCTTGATAAGCCTGTGTTTATCGGTGGCCCATTGGCTGAAGACCGTGGCTTTATTTTGCACTCCCCACCGGACTGTTTCGCTTCAAGCATCCGTATATCTGATGAAACGGTGATCACCACTTCCCGTGATGTGCTTGAAACTATTGGTACAGCCAACCAACCTACGGATGTGATTGTGGCACTCGGCTACTCTTCCTGGGAGAAAGGGCAACTGGAACAAGAGATTTTGGACAATGCCTGGTTAACTGCGCCAGCAGACGCATCGATTATTTTCCACACCCCAATTTCCGAACGTTGGCGTGAAGCCGCGAAATTAATCGGCATTGATATTCATAATATGCCAAGCGAAGCGGGGCACGCTTAATGAGCAGTGGAACATTGTTAGCCTTTGATTTCGGCACCAAAAGTATTGGTGTCGCCATCGGGCAGCGTATTACCGGAACGGCACGCCCGTTAACTGCGCTGAAAGCACAAGACGGTACACCGGACTGGAATGTCATCGAAAAAATCCTTACAGAGTGGCAACCCGATGAAGTTATCGTTGGCTTACCCCTGAATATGGATGGCACCGAACAACCGCTTACCGTCCGTGCGCGTAAGTTTGCTAACCGCCTGCATGGGCGTTTTGGCGTAAAAGTGTCTCTGCAAGATGAGCGCCTGAGCACCGTTGAAGCGCGTGCTGGGTTGTTTGAGCACGGTGGCTTCCGCGCGCTAAACAAAGGCAGCATTGACTCAGCCTCCGCGGTTATCATTCTTGAAAGCTGGTTTGACTATAATCCTTGATGGTTGTCTCCACGGCGGAAGACGCGTTTGCGAATCCGCCCTCCACTGTCGCAAGCTGACCTTTTCCCGCTAACAGCGCTTCACTATGTGCAAAACTCTGCATCCCATATTGCTGCCCGGTTTGAATCTGCCCTGGGAGCTGATGCGTTTTCCCTTCGCGAATAAGGCTCGCCACGGCGGGCGTATTCACTAGCAGCTCATACAGCGCCACCCTGCCGCCATTTTTATCAGGCAGTAATTTCTGCGCTAACACGGCTTTGAGGCTGCCCGCCAACTGGCTACGCACCATATTTTTTTCTTCTGCGGGAAAGACATCCACCAGCCGTTCTACCGCTTGCGCGGCACCGCGAGTATGCAACGTTGCTAGCACCAGATGGCCCGTTTCCGCAGCGGTAAGCGCCAGACGAATAGTTTCGCTGTCGCGCAATTCACCCAGCAAAATTACATCCGGATCTTCACGTAACGCAGCGCGTAAAGCGGCAGAAAAAGAGCGGCAATGCGTGCCGGGTTCGCGCTGTTGAATCAGGCAGTGCTTTGAGTGATGGATATACTCAATGGGATCTTCCAGTGTCAGGATATGCCCATCAAGCTGCTGGTTGAGATGCTCAACCATCGCCGCAAGCGTGGTGGATTTACCGCTGCCCGTCGCACCAGTTACCAGAATCAGACCGTCTGGCGATTGCAGCAATTCGGGAATGAGCGGCGGGATGTTTAACGCCTCGAGTTTGGGGCAGTCTGAAGCCAATAACCGCAAGGCAAGCGAATGCCCTTGTAATTGGTGAAAAGCGTTAGCCCGCAATCGTGCCCCTGATTGTAGAGTCACAGCAAAATCCACCTGCCCGGTTTCTTGCAATTGTGCCTTTTGTGCTTCTGACATCCAGTCTTCCAGCAATGCTTCTGGTTCAGGAGCCCCGCCAGGTAGTAATTCCAACCGCCCTTGCCTGCGCCAACGAGCAGGAAGGTGCGCGCATAGGTGTAGATCAGAGACATTATGCTTTACACTAAGGGCCACAATTTCTTCGATATCCATATCACTTTCCAACCTATGAACGAGATAACGCACAATCTGGCACAGGTTCAGCACAAAATCTTAGCGGCAACTGAACGCTGCGGCCGTGCTCCAGAAGAAGTTACGTTGCTTGCAGTAAGCAAAACAAAGCCTGCGAGCGCCCTCGCAGAAGCGATTGCAGCCGGGCAACGCGCTTTTGGTGAAAACTACGTGCAGGAAGGCGTGGATAAAATTCGTTACTTTGCCGAAAACAGTGAAGCCACACTGGAATGGCACTTTATCGGCCCTTTGCAGTCGAACAAAAGTCGTCTGGTCGCTGAACATTTTGACTGGTGCCATACCGTCGACAGGTTACGCATTGCCACGCGTTTAAGCGAACAGCGCCCGGTTGAGTTGCCACCGCTTAATATCCTGATTCAAATCAATATTAGTGATGAACAAAGCAAATCGGGTATTGCGCTCAGCGAGCTTGAAACGCTTGCGGCTCACATCGCTGTACTACCGGGTTTGGTATTACGAGGTTTAATGGCGATCCCCGCCCCTGAGCCTGATTACGAGCATCAGTTAGCGGTTTGCCAGAAAATGGCTGCCGCTTTCGCATCGCTCAAAAGCCGTTATGCAACGGTTGATACGTTGTCCCTGGGCATGACCGATGACATGGACGCCGCGATTGCCGCAGGCAGCACCATGGTGCGCATTGGAACCGCTATTTTCGGCGCACGGGATTACTCCGCGCGTTAATAACAAACATTATTGAGGAACGCCATGCTGACGTTGACTTTCCTGGTCAAAACACTGATTGAACTGTATGTGATGGTGCTATTAATTCGCATCTGGATGCAGTGGTCGCGTTGTGATTTTTACAATCCTTTTGCCCAATTTATCGTCAAGATTACCCAACCGATTGTCGGGCCGTTGCGCCGGATAATCCCTTCGATTGGGCCGATTGACACCTCTTCACTGCTGGTGGCGTTTATTCTCACCACGCTGAAGTACCCTGTTCTACTGCTGATTCAGGTGGGTGCATTGTCGCTTGACCCAATGAACCTGCTGGTCGGCCTGTTATCGCTGCTCAAGTCCGCCGGTACGCTGGTGTTCTGGGTCATTATTGTTCGTTCGCTGATGAGTTGGATTAGCCAGGGCCGCAGCCCGGTTGAATACGTGCTGATGCAGTTGACTGAACCCATGATGGCACCGATTCGCCGTGTTATTCCGGCAATGGGCGGAATTGATTTCTCCGCGATGGTGGTGATTTTGATTCTGTATGCGCTGAATTACCTTGGCATGGACTTGTTCCCGGGGCTGTGGTATTTGCTGTGAGTGCAGTGAGTCAAACCGCAGACGGGCTGGTTTTACGGCTGTATATTCAGCCTAAAGCCAGCCGGGATAGCCTTATTGGGTTGCATGGCGACGAGCTAAAAGTCGCCATCACCGCCCCCCCGATTGACGGCAAAGCCAACGCCCATCTGGTAAAATATTTGGCTAAACAATTCCGCGTCGCCAAAAGCCAGGTCGTGGTTGAGAAAGGCGAATTGGGCCGACATAAGCAAGTTAAGATTATCGACCCGCAACAAATCCCGACGGAAGTCGCGGCATTGCTCGAATAATTTCACAGGATTATCTCTCTATGCAAAAAGTTGTCCTCGCGACCGGTAACGCCGGTAAAGTGCGTGAACTTGCCGATTTACTGGGCGATTTTGGTCTGGATGTGGTGGCACAAACTGAATTAGGTGTGGAATCTGCCGAAGAAACCGGCCTGACGTTTATCGAAAACGCCATTTTGAAAGCTCGCCACGCAGCACTTGTGACCGGTTTGCCCGCCATCGCCGATGATTCTGGTCTGGCTGTAGATGTGTTGGGTGGCGCACCTGGCATTTACTCTGCACGCTACGCAGGCATTGATGCCAGCGACCAGCAGAACCTGGAAAAGCTGTTAGCGACGCTGAAAGATGTATCTGACGAGCAACGTAAGGCGCGTTTCCACTGTGTGCTGGTGTATATGCGCCATGCAGAAGACCCAACACCATTAGTGTGTCACGGCAGTTGGGAAGGACAAATCACCCGCGTAGCCGCAGGTGCTGGTGGCTTTGGCTACGACCCTATTTTCTTTGTCCCGAGTGAAGGCAAAACTGCGGCTGAACTCACTCGCGACGAAAAACGCGCCATTTCCCACCGTGGGCAGGCGCTAAAACTGTTACTGGAAGCAATGAAAAATGGCTAATTTGCCACCACTGAGTCTCTATATTCACATCCCGTGGTGCGTGCAGAAGTGCCCCTACTGTGACTTCAATTCTCATGCACTTAAAGGCGACGTTCCGCACGATGAGTATGTCGCCCACCTGTTGCGTGACCTGGATAACGACGCGCCACTGGCACAAGGACGTGAAATAAAGACCATCTTTATTGGTGGCGGTACGCCTAGCCTGCTTTCAAGCGAGGCGATGCAAACCCTGCTCGACGGCGTGCGTGCGCGCCTGCCGTTGGCAGCTGACGCAGAAATTACCATGGAAGCCAACCCTGGCACCGTTGAGGCCGACCGTTTTGTCGGTTATCAGCGTGCCGGCGTGAACCGTATTTCCATCGGCGTGCAGAGTTTCAGCGAAGAGAAGCTCAAGCGTCTGGGCCGGATTCATGATTCTGGCGAAGCGAAACGCGCGGCAAATCTGGCCAGCGGCTTAGGCCTGCGCAGCTTTAACCTGGATTTAATGCACGGCCTACCGGATCAGTCTTTGGAAGAAGCGCTGGACGATTTGCGCCAGGCGATTGAACTCAATCCCCCGCATCTTTCCTGGTATCAGCTAACGATTGAGCCGAATACGCTGTTTAGCTCTCGCCCGCCAAAACTGCCAGACGACGACGCGCTGTGGGATATTTTCGAGCAGGGCGATAAACTGCTGACGGCGGCGGGCTACCAGCAGTACGAAACCTCGGCCTACGCAAAACCGGGCTATCAGTGCCAGCACAACCTGAACTACTGGCGCTTTGGCGATTACCTGGGCATTGGCTGCGGCGCGCACGGCAAAGTGACGTTTGAAGACGGACGAATTCTGCGTACCGCCAAAACTCGCCATCCACGCGGGTATATGGAAGGCAAATACCTCGACAAACAGCACGATGTTGAGCAAGCCGACAAACCATTTGAGTTCTTTATGAACCGCTTTCGCTTACTGGAAGCCGCACCGCGCAACGAATTTAGCCTGTATACCGGGCTGGATGAATCAGTGATTCGTGCGCAGTTAGACGAAGCGATTGCGAAGGATTATTTGGTTGAGACTGAAGATTGCTGGCAGATTACCGAGCACGGGAAGCTGTTTTTGAATTCGCTGTTGGAGCTGTTTTTGACCGAATAATATCCCCGTCATACTTCAAGTTGCGGATGCGTTGACTGCGCCCGCTCGCCCCAGTCACATCGTTATCTATGTTACTGGGGTCTTGCGGTCTGGCCGCCTTCCCGCAACTCGAATTATTTAGAGTATATACAGACGTAACTTCAGAAACGCTCTTAAATATTCTTCACCCTACTGGTCAAAATCAACGCCAAAACCGCTAACCCCACAATCAACCAGTACACCGAATAGTGACCATAACTCTCCGCCAGCGCGCCCTGTAAAACTCCCGCCAGAATCACCCCCGTCGAAATACTGTTGGTGAAAAGCGTGGTTGCCGAGCCCGGTCTGCCAGGCATTAAATCCTGGAACCACAACATGCCGATACCCGCGACAATCCCGATAAACACCGCGTTAAACAGCTGGAGAAGTATTAGCGCGGTGCGGCTATGGAACAGAATCAGCCCGGCGTAAAACAGCACACCTGCGGCAACGGCAATCACCATCATGCGGCGTTTACCGAAGCGTTTCACGTAATAACCCGCAAGGATCATCGCCGGGATTTCAAGCCCCGCCGCCGTTCCCATCAACAGCCCGGCCAACGACTCGGGGAGCCCTAAATCGCTGCTGACCCACAACGGCATATCAATGATGTACATGGTGTTACAGGTCCACATCAGCATCGAGGCGATAAACAGCATACGGACGTTTTTATCTTTCCAGCCGCTGACCTGCGTTAACACCACATCGGCAGGTTGCTCAATCCTTGCGACCGAGGGAAGTGTGAAGAAAATAAGCGCTAACGAGATAACAAAAATCCCCGCAGCGATAAGAAACATGGTGGTAAAGCCGTAATTCAGCGCCAGCATAAACGACAGCGGCGGGCCAATCACCCAGGCCAGAGAAAGCTGTGCACGCATGATCGAGCTGAACATCACCACTTCCCGCGCCGAGCTGTCGGCATATTCACGAGCAAGGGCGAAAATCTGCGGCATCGCGGTGTTGGCAATAGACGCGAACATGACGCCAACGGTAATTAACGTCAGGTAATGGCGGTTAAAAGCAAACAGCACACAGTTGGCGACTGCCATCGCGCAGCAAACCATAATCAGCTTGCGCCTGTCGCCCCGGTTATCGGAACGCTTCGCCAGCATCAGGCTGACCAAAATACCGGCTATCGCATTAACGGTATAAAACAGCCCGACCCAGAATGGGCGCACCTCGACTTCACGGCTTAAAAACAGGCTGAGAGTGGGCATCTGCAGCGCCCCCGCAATCCCCATCATAAAAGCCACCACCATAAATGCGGCGTACACAGGATTGAGGCGACGTCCTCGTGTCAAAAACCACAACATGCAGAAATTCCTTTTATTCGAGCGCTCATTGGCTGTGAAAAACGTCAACTATACCCTAAATAATCCAAGTTGCAGGTAGGCGGAAAGTGAGCTTTGACCCTGGAGCTTACTTGAGTAAGTAACTGGGGTAAGTGAGTGCAGCCAACACCCTGCAGTTTTAAGTATTTAGGGTATAAAAAAGCCAGCAGTAACAATCTGCTGGCTCGGTGAACATCACCAATTCTCAGTCACACATGAATCAACGAGTCAGTATTTCACGGTGGTGGAAGTGGTGACTTCCCACTGCATTAAGTCTTCGAGCATCTTCAGACGTTGCGATGCCGTCAGGCGAGCCAGCCATCCAGCAGAAACACTTTGTGTTGCGGCAAAATACTGTTGATAAAACTTAACAACTGGCGACCGTTTCATATACACCCCAAATAATTCAAGTTGTGGGAAGGCGGCAAACGCGTGAGTCCCCAGGAGCATAGATAACTATGTGACTGGGGTGAACACGAGCAGCCAACGCACCAACGACTTGAAGTATGACGGGGTGCACCTCCTCGCTTTCATCGTGGATGATTATTGGCGTAATATGAGGAAAGTTAAATTGATGAGTTTCTGTTGGGAGTTCCTCTTTTATGAGTTCGAGTCGTCTGCAACAACAATTCATTCGCCTGTGGCAAAACTTTGAAGGTAAACCACAGGAAACAACGCTGAATGATTTGGCCGATCTGCTGAATTGCTCCCGCCGCCATATGCGGACACTACTGAGTTCGATGCAGGAAAAAGGTTGGCTGTGCTGGAAAGCTGAGGTCGGGCGCGGTAAGCGTTCGCAGCTGGAATTTTTGTATACCGGCCTTGCGCTCCAGCAACAGCGTGCAGAAGATCTTCTTGAGCAGGACAAGATTGATCAACTGGTGCAGATCGTGGGTGATAAAGCGGCGGTCCGCCAAATGCTGATTTCCCATCTTGGCCGAAGCTTCCGGCAAGGTCGGCATATTCTTCGGGTGCTCTACTACCGCCCGCTGTTAAATCTGTTGCCAGGTTCAGCTTTACGTCGTTCCGAAACCCATATTGCCCGGCAAATTTTCAGCGGGCTTATCCGTATAAATGAGGAAAATGGGGAACTAGAAGCGGATATCGCTCACCACTGGCAACAAATATCCCCATTACACTGGCGTTTTTATCTGCGCCCCGGCATTCATTTTCACCATGGCCGTGAGTTGGATATGCTGGATGTAACGACGTCTCTGCAACGCATCAGCACCTTACCGCTTTATTCGCATATCACGGAAATTTCCTCGCCGACGGCCTGGACGTTGGATATCACGCTCTCGCAACCAGACAAGTGGCTACCGTGGTTGCTGGGCAGCGTCAACGCGATGATCCTGCCGCGTGAATGGCAAACCTTAACCCATTTTGCCCGCCAACCGGTCGGCACTGGCCCGTATTCAGTGGTGCGCAATAACAACAGTCAGCTAAAAATCCAGGCATACGATGATTACTTCGGTTATCGCGCGTTGATTGACGAGGTGAATTTCTGGGTGCTACCGGAAATTGGCGAAGAAGTCAGTTGCGCGGTGCAATTATCGGGTATGCCAGACAGCGAGAAAGCCGTCGAAAGTCGCCTCGAAGAAGGCTGCTACTATATTTTGTTTGATAGCCGATCGAAATCAGGCAGCAATACAGAGGTACGCCGCTGGTTGAGCCATGTGCTGGCACCTATTCACCTGCTTTATAGCGCGGGGGAACAAAACCAGCAGTATTGGTTCCCGGCTTACGGTTTATTGCCGCGTTGGCACCACACTCGCCCGCAGCCTATCGTCGAGAAACCCGCAGGGCTTGAATCCGTCACGCTGACGTTCTATCGCGAACACGTTGAACATCGGGTGATCAGCAAAGTGATGGAACAGCTGCTGGCGCGTGTGGGCGTAAAACTGGTGGTGCAGGAAGTCAGTTATGAGGAGTGGCACCAGGGCGACGTTGAAAGTGATATCTGGCTTAACAGTGCGAACTTCACTCTGCCGTTAGAGTTTTCACTTTACTCCCATCTTTATGAAGTCCCGCTGGTGCAAAAATGTCTCGCGATTGACTGGGAAACGGAT
>DATERH010000169.1:0-4927 GCA_035271785.1 Buttiauxella sp. | reverse complement strand
TGAGTTAGTGTCGATTCTGGATAAAAAAGTGACGGTCGATGAGATTAATGCCGCGCTGAAAAAGGCTACAGAGAACAATGAATCATTTGGCTATACCGATGAAGAAATTGTTTCGTCTGATATCGTCGGTACGCATTTCGGCTCCGTGTTCGATGCGACTCAAACAGAAGTGACTGAAGTGGGTGATTTGCAGTTGGTGAAAACCGTGGCCTGGTACGATAACGAGTATGGGTTTGTGACGCAGTTGGTGCGGGTTTTGGACGCTGTCGCCAAAGAGTAACCGTTGCCCTCTCCCTGCATTTAATCAGCAGGGAGAGGTTATAAACTTACTTCAGCAAACGCACCTTAACCGATTTGCCTTTGATCTTGCCCTGCTGTAACTGTTTCCAGGCATGACGCGCCACAGACTCGCGAACCGCGACATAAACATGCATTGGATGAACATCAATTTTACCGATATCCGCCCCATCGAGTCCCATATCACCGGTCAATGCACCGAGGATATCACCCGGACGCATTTTGGCTTTCTTGCCGCCATCAATGCAAAGCGTAACCATTGTCGCTTCGAGCGGTTTAATGCTGCCGCCCGTTGGGGCCGGTTGCCAGCTCAGA
The DNA here is from genome assembly GCA_035271785.1 of Buttiauxella sp. Lineage (GTDB taxonomy): Bacteria > Pseudomonadota > Gammaproteobacteria > Enterobacterales > Enterobacteriaceae > Buttiauxella. The sequence continues at coordinate 4,315 of DATERH010000169.1, read as the reverse complement.
GACAAATTCAGCATTTCCGCTAACACGCTGGCGCGTTGTGCTTCTTCTGGTGCACACAAGCTAATAGCCAGACCGCTTTCACCCGCGCGTGCAGTACGACCAATGCGGTGAACGTGGACTTCTGGATCCCACGACAACTCGTAGTTAATCACCATTTCCAGCGCTTTAATATCCAGCCCACGAGCTGCCACATCTGTAGCCACCAGCACACGGCTGCTGCCGTTCGCAAAACGCACCAGCGTTTGGTCACGGTCGCGTTGTTCCATATCGCCGTGCAGCGCCAGCACACTTTGGTTGCTTTCAGTCAACGCATCACAAACGGCCTGGCAATCTTTCTTGGTATTACAGAACACCACACAAGACGCGGGCTGATGCTTGCTGAGTAATTTTTGCAACAGGCTGATTTTCCCGCTGCGGGAGATTTCATAAAACTGCTGCTCAACAGACGGTAATTCGTCTACTGAATCAATTTCGATAGTCTCTGGTGTGCGCTGCACACGCGAACTGATGGTTGCGATAGCAGTTGGCCACGTTGCGGAGAACAGTAATGTTTGTCTGTCTTGCGGCGCATGGCTGATGACATCATCAATGGCGTCGGCAAAACCCATGTCCAGCATGCGGTCGGCTTCATCCAGCACCAGCGTTTGCAGAGCATCTAAATTAACGGTCTCTTTTTTCAAGTGATCAAGTAAACGACCAGGTGTGGCCACAATCACATGCGGAGCGTGTTGCAGTGAATCGCGCTGCGCACCAAACGGTTGACCACCACAAAGCGTCAACACTTTGATATTTGGCATATAACGTGCCAGGCGGCGTAACTCTTTCGCCACCTGATCGGCCAATTCGCGTGTTGGACACAACACCAAAGACTGAGTAATAAACTGGCTTGCATCAATGTGTTGCAGCAAGCCCAGGCCAAATGCCGCCGTTTTACCGCTACCGGTTTTTGCCTGCGCACGGACATCTTTCCCAGCCAAAATCGCGGGTAATGCAGCCGCCTGAACAGGCGTCATGGTGTGATAACCAAGTTCGGTAAGGTTGGCGAGTTGTTCTGCTGGCAGAACGTTTAGGGTAGAAAAAGATGTCACAGTTATACTCTCAATTAATGGGCTGTCAGACAGCGTCTGGCGCGCATATTAGCAGATTCGCGGGCACGGCGCGGCAGTTTCCGGCAAAATAGCGTATTCATTGCAAGCGGCAAAACGCATCCGGCCAGAATTGCCTGGTCGCGTATATTTCCAAAATTAGACCTTTCACCTGTTCCAGAAAAATTTAATTGAAATCGATTATTTTTAACCGATATAAACGAAAGCCAAACGACTGCAAGATAAATCGCATAGCAACCACTGGTCAGATTTCATATTGATATATACAATGCAAATCTTCATCAGTGAGACATAAATAAAAATGGATGTTATGAAAAAGTTAATGATTGCAGTTGTTACTACTCTGGTATTATCGGGTTGCGCACAGCAAACCTTTACTATCAATAAAGACATTGCTGAAAAGCCACAGCAAACCACTACTCACCACTTCTTTGTTAGCGGGATTGGCCAGACCAAAACAATTGACGCGGCGGCGGTGTGTGGCAGTGCTGATAAAGTGGTTCGGACTGAAGTTCAGCAGACCTTCGCTAACGGCTTCCTGGGCTTTATTACGTTTGGTATTTATACCCCACGTGAAGCGCGCGTTTACTGCTCGAAGTAAATTTTATATACCCGTTGGTATTCGAGTTGCAGGACAAAAGGCTTCAGCATTTTGAACAGCGCTTGCGCTGGCCCCAACGGGGCGAGGCTTTGCCGAGTAACGCGGCCAGAGAACTTATCCCGATGAGCTAACTCTAGTCAGTAATTCTGGTAAGTGGATGTAGCCAACCCCCTGCAGCTTGAAGGATGACGGGTAAAGCCAGTGTGAATCACTGGCTTTAAACAAACTCACTCATTGCTCAATAACCATTCTATGATTCCAGATTTAAAACCTCTACCGTCTTCTTAGTTATTATGGTTCTGGTTTGGCTAATTCTGCTGATTAATACTTTTGATGTTTCAGCCCACTCTTTTTATTTTCTCGATAAAATAGAAGGCATCGACTAAATTCATGCCCATTAAAACCACGTTGTAATGACTAGTCTGCTAACCATCGATTCAGGTGCGGGTCGGATATTCAATTTTATTGGATAGATCATCTAATGATTTTAAATTGTGCAAAGTTAAATTCCATGACTATTCATGTTACCCTTGGTTTAAAAGCATTAGACGACAAGGTGTCTCATGAAACTCATTCTATTATTTGGCCTTTTAGGTCTCGTTCATTCTTCAGCATTTGCGGCAACCGCAACCCGGCTTTCATGTTCGTTGCGTGAAAATGTGGTGATTTCAAGATTTGCGTACAAACTCTCGACGATGAAATGGGATGGTCACTTTCAGGTTGCGTCGGGAATCAGGAACACCAAAACAAAGAACGATGTTCCCTTTCGCGTCACTCGTTTTCAAAATGGCGATGACCTGGTGTTCTTCCCGGAGAAACAGCGCTACTTCATGTTTTATTCCGGAAACCCCGAGCCTGACCGCTGTATCGTGTTGAGCACCAGCACTTATGAGATTACTCAGTTACCGCGATATGAAAAACCTGAAGCGTAGCGAAGGGCTTTGAACTGGAGCGGTCAGCGGGAATCGAACCCGCATCATCAGCTTGGAAGGCTGAGGTAATAGCCATTATACGATGACCGCTTTGGTCCGCCACCGGAGCCTCGAACCCCGTACTACAACACTGAGGTTGCCGCTCTTCCCGATGAGCTAGTGGCGGTATTCATACTTGCCGGATAAGACGAAGCATAATCATATTTCCAGATTATGGTTCTCAGCCGGCGGCGCATGATACATAAGTGAAAATATCCATGCAATACATAAGGCTTAATCGGGCGATATTATTTTACCGGTGTTAAAGCCGATGTTTTTCAAGATAAATATCCCCATCGCCGATATTGATTTCATTTCTCCATCCCATCCGGCGATAGAATTCTGCAGCGCGAGTGGATTTCCCCGTTTCAAGCCAGATGGTCGGATGCTCTTTGAAAAGCTCATCTTCCGCAGCTTTTAAGAGGCGTTTGCCAATGCCCATTCCTTCATAAGAAGGCAGCACAAAAACGGCAAAAACACAGCCCTCTTCAGGGATTGTCATCGAGAAACCGACGATACGTTCCGCTTCCACCGCAACCCAGGCACAGCGCGACTGTGCGATCATTGCTGCTACTGAATTATAGGTGATTTCCATCTCTTCAAGCTGCTGCAGGGTCAACACATTTTCAGTGACCGAGGTGCGCACATGAAATATCCCTTCTACATCCGTGAGCACAGCGGCTCTAATGCCTATGTCATTCATACATTTGTCCTGGTCATGTAGGCTGGTCAATGAAAAAGCTGAATGTCTGGCAAAACTTGCTGGCATTCGTCGCCGCAATCCGTACCATACACGCCAGAAATACGCCTTATGCGTGCCGATTTAGCCAGAGAACTCCATGACCAGTCAAAAAGAAATCTACAACCTCAATAAACTCCAAAAACGTCTGCGTCGTAACGTGGGTGAAGCGATCTCTGATTACAATATGATTGAAGAAGGCGACCGCATTATGGTCTGCCTGTCTGGCGGTAAAGACAGCTATACAATGCTGGAAATTCTGCGCAATTTGCAGCAGAGCGCACCAATCAACTTCAGCCTGATTGCAGTTAACCTCGATCAGAAGCAACCAGGGTTCCCCGAGCATATCCTGCCACAATATCTGGAAAGCATCGGCGTTGAATATAAAATCGTCGAAGAAAACACTTACAGCATTGTGAAAGATAAGATCCCTGAGGGCAAAACCACCTGTTCTCTGTGCTCCCGTTTACGCCGTGGCATTCTTTATCGTACTGCAACTGAATTAGGCGCGACGAAAATCGCACTGGGTCATCACCGTGACGACATCCTCCAGACGCTGTTCCTTAACATGTTCTATGGTGGCAAGATGAAAGGTATGCCACCAAAACTGATGAGCGATGACGGCAAACATATTGTGATTCGTCCGCTGGCATACTGCCGTGAAAAAGACATTGAGCGCTTCGCTACTGCCCGTGAATATCCCATTATTCCGTGTAACTTGTGTGGCTCACAGCCGAATCTGCAACGTCAGGTAATTGGCGATATGCTGCGTGATTGGGATAAACGCTATCCTGGCCGTATCGAAACCATGTTCAGTGCGATGCAAAATGTGGTGCCTTCACACATGTGTGACACCGAACTGTTTGATTTTGTCGGTATCACACACGGTGCTGAAGTG
>DATERH010000168.1:0-14250 GCA_035271785.1 Buttiauxella sp. | reverse complement strand
ATCGATATCAAAACCGACGTATTTGTCGCCTTGTTTAAATTCAAAAGGAACGAATGCGGTGTCGGTCGCAACGACCAGTTTCTTATCAGCGGCGTGGGAAGAAACCGCAAAAGCCAGGGTGAGTGCAGCCAGTGAAACTTTCAAAATCGACTTCATAGCATTTCCTTGTTTGTCCATGGGGCAATCCCCTGCATCAGTAAGCCATAACATGGAAGAATCATGCCAACTTTTCAACTAACTGTTTTTGCAAGGATGTGAATATGTAACATTGCACAATTATGGTTGCAAGTCAGTTAGGATGCACTGTTATGGTGCCCAATTTTGGTGCGTAGAATAAAGGGTGGTGTTGACGCTTATTTTTACCGCAGATTGAGGTGGTAAAACAATCGTCCGTTAACGATTGTGTGAAGTGATTATTACAAATTGGCAACTTTTGCGGGAGGGGTGAACAATTGAATGCGCTAAAATGGTGCAATCATCCTCCCGTAGACGGGAGGATGATGTGACAAATCGCGAGCAATTAATCGATATTTGACTCGATAAACCACAGGAATTTGTCCAGATCGCGAGAAGCGGCAGTCAGAATATCGGCCGTATCTTCGTCTTTGGCTTCACCAATTGCCTTACGCACATCGTTAGCTACAATCGCGTAACGATCAGCCAACTCTTTCAGATGATCCTGAACCGAGTGGATATCCAGCGGGTAACTTTTCAGTGGTGTTTTACTGTTAATGACCTGAGTGGTACCCAGCGCAACACCTCCCAGTTGAACGGCGCGTTCTGCCATTGTATCGAGATGGTCAGTGAGTGCTGTGCGGAAACCGTCAAGCATTTCATGAACGGCAATAAAATTTGCACCACGCATATTCCAGTGTGCTTGCTTGGTAATCAACGACAAATCAATCAACTGGATGACCTGGCGATTGAGTAACTCAATGGTCGCTTTCTTTTCGCTATCTGCAACATCGTTACGGGTATACAGCAGATTGGTAGATTTGGTTTTTACAAGTTTAGCGGTAGTCATAATATTTCGTCCTCTTGATGTTATGTCCAATGAATGACCGGAAATAAGTATAGCACCGGATTTCATTTTTACCGGGGTGGGTAATTCCTATCAGACAAATAGAAATTAACTAATGGTTTTTGATAACTCATTGTTAGAACACGATTTTTATTTTTTCATTGCAACAAGTAAATGAAGTTAATAAAGCATGTTTGTTGAATGGGAATAATTATTGCTCTCGGAAGGAAAGAGCGAAAAATATAAGGGGATCAGCAGGGGGAGTATTCACCGCAGTCATGACAACTACGGTAAATAATAAGGCAGGTTAATTGATATCGACGTGAGTAATCTGAGTTTCACGCTTAAGAGTCAGCGTGGATCCGACGGAAGCCGCAATAATTGAAAGCAGCGCCAGCCATTGAACCAGAGTCAGATGTTCACCAAGAAATAACATCCCTGACAGTGCTGCGAGCCCGGGCTCCATACTCATTAGCGTGCCAAAGGTGCGCGTCGGTAAACGTGTGAGCGCGATCATTTCCAGCGAGTAGGGTAGCGCTGTCGACAACACCGCGACGCCCAGACCTAACGGCAGGAGCGACCAATGCCAGAGAAGTTCGCCTGCCTGCCATGCGCCAATAGGCACAAAGATAATTGCCGCAATAAGCGAACCGAATGCCACCGTTGCCGGCCCATGATCGACACCGGCTTTCTGTCCGAACACAATGTAAATTGCCCAACATGCCCCAGCTCCCAGCGCATAAGCGGCACCCGCTAAATCGACATGAGAAATTGACTGCCCCAGTGGTAACAAGAACCAAAGGCCCAGCACCGCTAAAATCACCCAAATAAAATCTACCGCACGGCGTGATGAAAACAGTGCCACGGCAAGTGGGCCGGTGAACTCAAGAGCCACGGCAATTCCAAGTGGCACAGTCTGAATAGATAAATAGAACAGGTAGTTCATGCCGCCGAGTGCCAGCCCGTACATCAACAAAGGGATGCGTTGCTCTGTTTTAAAACGTAATTTCCACGGCTTAAAGACAACCACCAGAATCAGCGTTCCCAGCGCCAGGCGTAAAGCTGTTACACCCGGCGCACCGACCAACGGGAAGAGCGATTTTGCAAGTGATGCACCACTTTGAATGGATGTCATGGCAATCAAAAGAACAACGATGGGCAACCATACGGGGGTTTTACGTGGCGATAAGGGCATCCTGCATCCTGTCAATCAGTGTCTATACCCATCATCCTTCAACTTGCAGGGGGTTGACCGCAGACACTCGTCCTTGCCGTCTACCTGCAACTTGAATGCTAATGAGTATAATTCAGTAAAGAAAGTCAAAGTGACTCCAGTGTAAATGAATAAGTTATAGCTGGTTGAGAATTCATTGAAAAATATAATGACCAGATGCAGTAACATAACTGTGTGATTGCATAATAATTGTTCAGAATCATTTAAGAATTATCTGGATGATTATGTTGCAATTCATGTCAATAATTAAGACGTGTTACGGTAAAAAGTCTATGAATTTATAGAGATAGGTTGTTATGGAAATGTTCCGTTACAGCAATGGGTCCATTAGACAACGTAAATGTCGAAGAGTTTCTGATACAATTTTGATATATTAAAAACTTAGAAGTTACTTGAAGCACATTTGAGGTGGATTATGAAAAAAATTGCATGTCTTTCAGCACTGGCTTGTGTTCTGGCCGTTTCCGTTGGTACCGCATCTGCAGCAACTAGCACCGTAACCGGTGGTTATGCGCAAAGCGATATGCAGGGCGTGGCTAACAAAGCTGGCGGTTTCAACCTGAAATACCGTTACGAAAATGACACCCCGCTGGGTTACATCGGTTCATTTACTTACACCGAAAAAGACCGCTCTGAAAACGGTGTTTACAATAAAGGCCAATACTACGGCATCACTGCTGGTCCTGCTTACCGCATCAACGATTGGGCAAGCATCTACGGTGTAGTCGGTGTTGGTTACGGTAAATTCCAGACCACTGCTGGCCGCCAGGATAAAACTGACACCAGCGACTACGGTTTCTCTTACGGCGCAGGTATGCAGTTTAACCCAATCGAAAACGTTGCACTGGACGTTTCCTACGAGCAGAGCCGCATCCGTAACGTTGATGTTGGCACCTGGATCGCTGGCGTGGGTTACCGCTTCTAATTTCACTCCTTTCTCGAGTGAAAAAAAATCCGCCCATGTGGCGGATTTTTTATTTGGCGCTGCCACTGCGTTTACTGCACTCACTTCCCCGAATCACTGACTGATGTAAGCTCATCGGGATAAGTTCGCTTGCCGCCTTGTTGCAACGCCAACTAATTAGGGGAATTCAATCAATCTGAAATATCAGCGAGTCTTGGTTTCAAACACATCCGTCTGAAGGTGAGTATAGTCCACCTTATTGAGCTTAAAGTTGGTGATGTAGGTCGGCCCAGCATTTTGCTCAGAGATGAACTTGTATTTCGGCGTTAACTCTTTGGTTTTAATCCCTGTCCACGCCGAGAAGAAATTCAGAAAATCATTTGCTGAACGGCGCGCTTTTATCTGGCGATGAACTTTATCGTCACTCGATAGCACCATGAACGGAACCTGGAAGTTTTGTTGGAACCCGTCACCATGAGCCAGATACTGCACATCAGTACCGCGTTCTTTGATTGCCAGACCGTGATCGGAGAAGTAAACCATCGAGAAACTCTCCCCGCTATTTTGTAGCTGTTGGTAGAGCTGCTTTAGCAAATCGTCGGTTTGCGTCATGCTGTAGATATAACAAGACGTCTCTTTGGACTGGACGAAATCTTTATATTTACCTTCTGTACGATCGCATGCTTGCGGATGCGAGCCCATCAAATGCAGCACAATTAACTGTGGCGTGGTTCGCTGTGTGGCGAACACCTGTGCCGTCATCTTCAGTAAGGCTTCGTCACGGGTATTTTTATCTGCTTCAAAATTACCACTTTTCAGGAACTGCACTTCATCGGCACGTTTAGCGATGCTGGCAATGGCTGTGTCATACTCACCAATTTGCCCCTGATTCGAGAACCACCAGGTCTGGAAACCTGCACGGTTTGCAAGTGTAATAATGTTGTCTTGATATTGCGGTTTGCCGTCAACCACACGGTTGAGCGTCATACCCAGCGATTTCTGTGTTGAGCCGCTGGCGGAAACATAATCCATAAACAGATTACCCTTCACCTGGCTTGCAAACGGGGTGTTATCCCAATGACCGCCAAATGCGCCTAATGCATCGCGTCGCGCGCTTTCACCAATCACTACCACGTAAGTCTGATATTTCGGTTTAACCGCCAGCACATTCCAGGTGTCCTTCATTTGCGAGAGGGCCTGCATGCTCGTTTGCTCATCAATGACTTCCTGGTTATTAACCACAACATCTTTAACGAAGCGGAATACCGGGTAGCCAGAATCTTTGATTTTAAATACGCCGCCGTAAGCCAGGTTTTGTACTGGGGTGACAAAGAAACACACCACACTGACGACCAGACATAAGCTATCGAAATGGCACCAGAGGCGTTTTTTAGACGTGACTTTACGACGCAAAGCAATAACGCCAAGCGCCAGAATAAAGACCGACACCAAATAGCTGTACCACGGGAAGATAGTCATCAGTTCCGTGGATTCTTCGAAGTTGGTCGAGTGTAAGGCCAGCAGGGTATTAAAATTTGGCGAGCCATAAGCTTGGCCAAAAGGGAAATACATTGCAGCAATCAAGCTGCAAATTGCCAGCAAACCTTTTTGTAATTTGGGTGCACTACGCCACAGCAGCAGTAATACGCAACTAAATGCCACTGCATACAAAATGCTAAATTCGTAACCGAGAGCAAAGTTAATCAGTAGAGACTGAAGGAAATAAAAACCAGTCCACGGATTAAGCGCAACTGCGCGAGTCGTCAGGGTATCTTTAACCGTTAAATTCATGTTTATCGAGATCTACTAAACGCCATGCGAAAACCCTGGCGACGAGGGTAAGAACCTGCCTGACAGACGGAAAAGAAAAGAGGCTGGACCGCATTTGCGAGCCGCTTCATGTGCAGGGCTGCAAGAAGATAGAGCGGTACGATAAGAAGATCAACTGATAACAGAAATGTGTTTTGCGAAGTAGGTTGCAAATCCGACAAAAGGTAGGGTTAAAGTGCATTAATGCGAAGTATTCACTGAATCTATTGAAACAAATTATTACAAATAGGTGGTGATTAAATTTCTGAGAAACTGAAAAAAATGAAGGCAGGGTAGGCCGCCTACGACTGAGGTTTTTCGCCCTGCGATGGTTTCCCGGAAACCCAATCACACAACATATTGAGCAGCATTAGCCGCACTTGAAACGGGGAATGTGTAAACACGCTCATACACCTCTTAAATTCGTTCATTTTTTCCTCCTGTTCACTTCTGCTGCCCTTAATTCCCGTTAGGGCTGACTGCATTACATACAGATATAGCACAGGCTATATTGTATAGCTATTGCTAATTCGTTAAATTTTTGTGCATCCGTCATGCTGGTTTACAATAGGGCCGAACGTCGTCATTGGACGATACCGCGCCACTGCATGAGGAAGCATCATGAGCCGTACGACTGGCCAAAAAAATAAACAGAAAGTGACGCAGCTGGTAAACGTTGAAGAGCACGTCGAAGGCTTTCGGCAGGTGCGTGAGGCGCACCGTCGTGAATTAATTGATGACTACGTTGAGTTGATTTCAGATTTGATTCGCGAAGTGGGGGAAGTGCGCCAGGTAGACATGGCGGCGCGACTCGGTGTTTCTCAGCCAACTGTTGCAAAAATGTTAAAAAGGCTCGCCTCGGTTGGGCTTATTGAGCAAATTCCGTGGCGCGGTGTGTTTCTGACGGCCGAAGGCGAAAAGCTGGCGCAAATTAGTCGGGAACGTCATCAGGTCGTTGAAAACTTTTTCCTCGCGTTGGGTATTAGCCCGGATACCGCAAGGATTGACGCCGAAGGGGTGGAGCATCACGTGAGCGAAGAGACCCTGGCCGTATTTCGCTTGTTTAGCGAGCAGCGAGGATTTAAGTAGGAATGTTATTAACCCTGGTTCGTCCATTTGCTCGCGATCGATTCCTTCATCTATTGCTTCTTACTGGTGTAGTACTGAGTTTTATCGCCCCTTTTCAACCAACACTTTGGGTTAATGCCATTGATTGGCACACCATTATTACGCTTGCGGGCTTAATGATGTTGACCAAAGGCGTGGAGTTGAGTGGCTATTTCGATGTACTGGGCCGTCGTATGGTGAAACGCTTTGATAATGAGCGAACACTTGCCATGTTTTTAGTCAGTGCGGCGGCAGTGCTCTCAACGTTTCTGACCAACGACGTTGCACTGTTTATTATCGTGCCATTGACCATCACGCTGAAAAAAATGTGCGCTATTCCCATTAACCGACTCATTATCTTTGAAGCGTTGGCGGTCAATGCAGGCTCAATGCTCACGCCGATTGGTAATCCGCAGAACATTTTACTGTGGGGGCGTTCGGGCTTAGCGTTCGGTGAGTTTAGCGGCCAAATGGCTCCACTGGCGTTGGCTATCATGCTCAGCCTGTTGGCGCTTTGTTGGTTCTGTTTCCCCAATAAAAAGCTCATTTATCAAAGCCATGATAAAAGACACAACTGGCAGCCACGCCTGGTACTGAGTTGTGTGGCGCTGTACGGGGTATTTATTGTTGCGCTGGAGCTAAAACAAGAAATTTGGGGGCTGGTAGTGGTGGCCGTTGGTTTTCTGGTGCTGGCCCGGAGAGTATTGCTGAGTATCGACTGGAGTTTGCTGCTGGTGTTTATGGTGATGTTTATCGACGTTTATCTCATCACGCAACTCCCAGTGTTACAAAACGCATCAGCAGGCATTAATCAGCTTTCAACTGGTGGTTTATTCGCGTTGGGAATCGGTTTGTCGCAGGTGATTAGTAATGTTCCTTCGACCATTTTGCTGCTCAATTATGTTCCCGCTTCGATGTTGCTTGCGTATGCTGTGAACATTGGCGGCTTTGGCCTGCTACCTGGTTCGCTGGCAAATCTGATTGCCTTACGTATGGCAAACGATCGTCGTATCTGGGTGCGTTTCCACTTCTATTCATTGCCCATGTTATTGTGGGCGGCGGCGGTAGGTTACGGTTTATTGCTGCTGCTTAAACAGCTTTAGGCCGCATGACTGCCGAGAAAATGCAGTTATAGGGTGGATTAGCGTTAGCGACCTCCACCCGTTTTTGCAGCCTTAGAATCACCCGCCAAACGGCGCTTCTTTTTTGAGTACTTTTTCAATCACATCCAACACACCTTGTTGGTTGCAATGTCCTGCCTGATAAGACGCAACTTGTTTAATCTTTTCCGGGGCATTCGCCATGGCAAAGCCATACCTGGCCTGACGCAGCATTTCAATATCATTGCCACCATCGCCAAATGTCACGACTTCGCTGTCATCGATACCCCATTTTTCTTGCAGTATCCGCAAGCCATTCGCTTTATGAATGCCTGGAATTATCAGGTCAATCGAACCATGACCACTGGAAACTGGCACCATAATGCCCTCGAACTGTTCTGCCAGCGAACTCATGGTGCCTTCCAACAAACTGTCTGGCAGATTCAGGGCAAATTTAAAGAACACATCGTCGAGCCTGGAGAAATTGTCGACTAACTCAAGGCGATGGTAGTACATGCGGGCCAGTTTTTTGAATGCATCGTCATAGCTATTCAGGGTATAGCCGTTGTGCTTGCCACAGGCGATGATCTCCACATGCGGCAGTGTCAGCAGATGGTCGATAACCGTGTTGAACTGCTGTTTTGTCAACTCCCCGTTGAACGTATCTTCGCCTTCGGTGACCACCCAACCGCCGTTATCGGCAACGAATGAAATCTCGTGGGCAATCTCCGGGAAAAATGAAATTAACTGATAATACTGGTTGCCACTGGCGACTACGAAACGAATTCCTTGCTGTTTCATCTGTGCATAAAGCTCAGCAAAACGTGCACGGTTGTACTCTTTATTATCGTCCAGGAAGGTACCATCCATGTCGACGGCTATTAATTTCACACTCATCGAATTCTCCGTTGAATTAGCTCGGATACAAGATTTGTAGGTTTAGCGACGGCTTTTGCAACCAGGGCTGCAACCACCATCAAACTCAGTACGACTACCATAGCCAGACGTAGGCCGTAATGTTCACCGAGGAAGCCCAGTAGCGGTGGCCCCACCAGGAACGCAATATAACCTGAAGCAGCAACGACACTGACGCGAGTTGCCGGGTCAGGCCCTGTATCGCCCGCGGCTGAAATGGTGAGTGGGAAGCCCAGTGAAGTCCCCAATCCCCACAGAATGACGGAAATGCCAGCCACCCAGGCATTATCGACAAAAATGATTAAACCGATGCCTAAAATCCCCATCACCGCACAGGCGCGAACCACCGACACGCGGCTGTAGCGGTCGATAAACCAACCGCCGGTAAAACGGCCAACTGTCATGCCAAGCGTAAAGCCGACATAAATCATTGAACCGGATGTGGGGCTGAAACCATGCCCGTCGACCATCAGCAGTGGCAACCAGTCGTTGGCAGCGCCTTCTGCAAACGCCATCGCCAGCACAATAGTGCCAATCAACATCAGTTGTAGGTCTTTATAAAAAGGCGGGTGCGGCTCGTGTGCATCAGCGGAATTCGCATCGGCATTGTCTTTTCCTACGCCATGGGGGATAGCGGTTATGGCGATAACAATCGGCGTAATCACAATTAAACCAATCACCAATAGATGCCCATAAGCGGCGACGTTAAAAGCCGTCAGACTCATGCCTATCCCCGCCCCGGCAAGCGTGCCGAGGCTGTAAAAACCGTGCATCATCGGTAACACGGTCTTTTTCAGCAGGCCTTCAACAATGGCGCCTTCTACGTTCATTGCCACTTCAGACGAACCCAGCCCGGCACCTAAAATCGCAAGGCCCAGTGCGAACAGCCATGGGGACGAAAAGAACAGCGCGCTACCCATCACCAACATGCCAGTCACCATCAGCGTCATGCCGCTGCGGATAATATTGCGTGTACCAAAACGCTTAACCAGCCAGCCGGAACAGAGAATGCCGCTCATCGAGCCAATCGACAGACCAAACAACACAATACCCATACCCGCAGTCGACACACTGAGCGTGTCCCGAATGGCTGGAGTACGCGTAGCCCAGGAGGCCATAACAAGACCAGGCAGGAAAAAGAAGGCGAATAATGCCCAGGTACGACGTTGTGTCGCTTTACGTTGACTCATAGCGGCAGACATGGGGATACCGGTTGGCGGTGAATGAGAATGACACTAGCAAGATTGTGTACATTTGTACACATTGCCGGGTAAACTCTTTTTAGTCCGGTTTAAACGAGCGAAAACTATGAATAAAGCCCCGCGCCGCAACGATCCCGACCGACGTGAACGCATATTACAAGCTACGCTGGATATGCTGGTGGAACACGGTATTAGCCATATTACCCACCGTAAAATCGCCGAGTCAGCAGGTGTTTCGTTAGGATCGATGACCTATTATTTCGACGGCATAGAATCATTGCTCAGTGAGGCATTTACGCAATTTGCCCACCAGATGTCAGATGAGTATCGTGCACGAATGGAACTCTCACGTAATCGCGCCGAAGCTTGCGAAGCCATCGTCGATATGATTTGCGGCGAGAAAATTGCGACCTCCTATAACCTGCAAGTGATGTATCAACTTTATGCCTACGCTAACCGTAGCCCGGCATTAAAAATTATCATGCAGGACTGGATGTGCCGCAGCCAGCAAGTGCTGGAAGCTTTTTTTGACCCGATAACCGCCCGAACGCTGGATGCTTTTATCGAAGGTATGACGTTGCACTATGTGACTGACAGGCATCCGTTAAGCCGCGAAGATCTCAGCAGAATGCTGGCAAAAATTGTGGGATAAATATGGCAGGTGATTTTCTGCTTATCCTTTCGCTTGTACTGTTTATTTGCTGCTACGTATTAGTCTCAATCACTGATAAGCCATGGCTGGCCATGTTATTGATAGTCCTGGCGCATATCTTTACCAACATCGTCTACGCGCTGGCGACGCTAAACATCATGCAGAGCTTTCCTGCCTCGATAACCGGCAGAGCGATGGCAAAGGCCTGGCGCACCCAACTGATTGTCACCTTGATTGTGCCTGTAATAGCAGGCATTGCCGCTGACACTTATGACCCCGTATGGGTGTTGTACCTCAGTTCTGGCGGTGGGTTTGCAGTGATGATTTGTGTGTTGGCAGCGAATCATTTTGTCGGGCGAAGAGAGGGAACGGCTTTGAATCTTAAAAAGAGTGGCTAACTCCCTGTAGTCGTAACAGGTGTTATTAATCAAGCGGTAAGGGGCAGGGGAGTACCAACCTTTACCGCCTATTTTTAGTCGAGAGTGGTACCCGCAGTCATATTGACCACCGTTGCCGTCATTGCGCCAGCATGAGCTGATGCCAGGAATGTCATCAGCTCGGCCACTTGAGAAAGCGTGGGCAGACGTTTCAGCATGGTGCTTTGCGCAGCCCCTGCCACCCACTGTTCCACCGTCAAACCCGCTGCTTGTGCCTTTGGTGCGAACACTTCACCGGTGTAAGAACCGGCCTGCACAGCGCCGACTAACGCGTGCGAACGCACACAGATGACCCGAATATTGCTCGGCGCAAGATCGCAGGCCAGAGCCCTGGTGAAGGCTTCCATACCTGCGCTGCCGACGACGTGACCCAGGTGGCCTGAAATCGCCATTGGCCCTGCGGGTGCGACAACCGAAAGGATGACGCCTGCGCGGTCACCGCCCATGTAGGGAATGACTGCCTTTGATATATTGAATTGTGCGGTCAGGAATGGGTCTATTCCTTGCCTGAATTCGGCGAGGGATAATTCCGTAATTCCTTTGCCTTGATTATGGACAAAACCGGTGGCGTTTATCACCACATCAAAGCCGCCAGTCTGTAGTGCAAGCTGTGCAACTTGTTCGCTGGTGGACTGCTCGTCGAGAACGTCGATGATGAAGGTTTCGGCTATTCCACCCGCAGCGCGGATTTCGCCAGCAACCCTGTCCAACTTGTCCTGGTTGCGCGCACCCAGATACACATGCGCCCCCTCGCGCGCCATGGTCTGTGCAACGGCGCTGCCGATTGCACCACTGCCACCGAAGATCACTGCTACTTTGCCTTTAACCAACATCGCGTATCCACTCTTACCAGGCTGTATCATTAAAATTATGAGCACTAATCCACATGATGCAAGGTGATGCATTCCCAGGCGGCGATAAACGCGAGAAGGTAAATAACTCAGAGGTATTGGTGGATTTGAGTTGTTGTCGATAAGGGTGGGCAGGTTGCTGATATAAAAGGGCACAAATTTCAGGCAATAAAAAACCCATCAACCTTGAACCAAAGAGGCGGGGTTGATGGGCTCCACAAATTGGGGACATCAAAGAAAAGCAGTGGCACTAATTAAGACTTTACCTAAGTCAAAAAGTTCGCTCTGTCATAAAAAATCTTTTCTTGGCCTGTTGTTTTGTCACAAACCAGGCCAGATGATAACGATAAGAGTCCCCGCCAGGGTTAGCAACACGTTAGCGATAGCGTAGGTTCCGGCGTAACCCAGTGCCGGAATGTTGCTGCGCGCGGTGTCGCTGATGATTTCCATCGCCGGTGCGCAGGTACGTGCCCCCATTATTGCGCCAAACAGCAATGCGCGGTTCATACGTAAAACATATGCGCCGAACAAGAAGCAGAGCACAACCGGAACCAGGCTTACAATGAGCCCTGCCACCAGCATTTGCCCGCCAACTGCACCTAAACCGTTACCAATGCCGCTGCCGGCACTTAAACCAACACCTGCCATAAACACCATCAAACCGAACTCTTTCACCATATTCAGCGCCCCTTGCGGTATATAACCGAAGGTAGGGTGGTTGGCTCGCAAGAAGCCCAACATGATCCCGGCGAACAGTAAGCCTGCCGCATTACCCACACCAAAACTAAAGGAGCTGAACTGGAAGGTGATCATGCCGATCATCAAGCCAATAATGAAGAAAGCACAGAAGGCGAGCAGGTCGGTAATTTGGCTATGAATCGAGATAAAGCCGATGCGATCAGCAACGGTTTTTACGCGACGGGCGTCACCACTGACTTGTAAAACGTCACCTTTGTTCAGCACGATATTATCGTCGATAGGCATTTCAATTTGACTACGGATAACACGGTTCAGGAAGCAACCATGATCGGTCAGCTTTAATTGCCCAAGGCGGCGGCCAACTGCATTGTGATTCTTCACCACAATTTCTTCGGTGACGATGCGCATGTCCAGCAGGTCGCGGTCGAAAACTTCTTTTCCGTTACGGAAACTTGGGTCGAGGCGGGAATGCGCATCCGGATAACCCACAAGCGAGATCTCATCACCTTTTTGCAGCACCGCGTCACCATCCGGGTTTGCCAGAATCCCATTACGACGAATACGTTCAATGTAACAACCGGTTTGGCGATAAATACCGAGTTCACGCAGATTTTTACCATCGGCCCAGGCAACCAATTCAGAACCTACGCGGTAGGCACGAATAATCGGCAAATAAACTTTGCGAGTCGCATCGGTATCTAGTCCACGCTCCCGAGCAATTTGTTGTGCGCTGGTTTGCAAATCCTGATGCTGAAGCTTAGGTAAGTAACGGGCGCCAACAATCAGGCTAACCAGGCCGATGAGATATGTCAGCGCGTAACCGAGGCTTAGGTTATCGAGAGATCTTGCCAACTGGGCTCCGGCGAGACCCGAATGGCGCAATGTATCACCCGCACCAACCAGCACTGGAGTGGAGGTCATCGAGCCTGCGAGCATCCCGGCGGTTAGGCCGATATCCCAACCAAAGAGTTTCCCCAAACCTAATGCCAGTAACATTGCAGTGCCGACCATAACCAAGGCCAGCATCAGATAATTTTTGCCATCGCGGAAGAAAATCGAAAAAAAGTTTGGCCCAGCTTCCACTCCGACACAAAAAATGAACAGCATAAAACCTAAATTTAGGGCGTCTGTGTTAATCGAAAAATGTTGTTGGCCGAGTATTAAAGAGACCACTAAAACACCAATGGAATTACCCAGTTGGATGGAACCAAGACGTAATTTTCCCAGGCACAAGCCCAGGGCCAGAACAACAAATAATAACAGGATGTAATTCCCGCTTAACAAATCTGCGACGTTTATATTCACGAAGGCTAACTTCTTGTTTACTAGTAACGTGTTGAAAGAGATGGTTTTTTAGTTTAAGGTTTCAACTAATAACGACGCAGTTTGATGTATTTTCTTTGCATTAAAATATCCAGTGCGCAGACCATGATAATGGCCATCAGTTTAATCTTTATAAGGATTAACGGCTAGTAAGAATATTGTGTTAATTACGCTATCTATTTTTTTTGCAAGGATTGCTGAAACTTATCTGACTCGGGCAGGTTCTGCGTGCAGAGCTGTAATTTTAAGTTCGATATAGGCGATCGTCAGGAGGATGTGTGTTCATGCGTGGACAACGTTGGTTTGGGGTCATTTGCTGCTTCGTGTTGTTTGTTGGCGTATTTCTTTCGCAGAAATTAATGGTCGCCAATAGCTACCCGGGTGATAAGCACTCAGAGTGGGGGATGCTGTTTTTCATCCTGCCGGGTGTTATCGCTAGCGTGTTTTCCCGCCATGGCCGAGTGATCAAACCGCTGATGGGCGCAGTACTGGCTTCACCTTTTTGTCTGCTAATCATACATTTATGGATGTCGCCAACGCGAACGTTCTGGCAAGAAATGGCGTGGATGTTTAGTGCTGTGTTTTGGTGTGCTCTTGGAGCATTGTGCTATATGTTTTTACATAAAGTGTTCCGCCAACAGCGAAGATAAAAAAAACCGGCTCACTGAGCCGGTTTTTTTATCTGCTGCTTACTGCTTATTCCGCACTCTGGAACAAACTCAGGTGTTCTTTCGCGTAAGCTTCGAAATCTGTGCAACCACCAATGTGTTTCTGGTCGAGGAAGATTTGTGGAACGGTTTCAACAGGTTTACCGACAGTTTTTTCCAGGTCGGCTTTGCTGATGCCTTCCGCATGGATATCAATATAACGGAAGTTGAAGTCGTCACGCTCAGCGGTCAGTTTCTCAGCCAACTCTTTAGCACGAACGCAATATGGGCAGCCTGGGCGGCCAAAAATCACTGCAAACATGGTATCTCCTTCATTTTTAGTGGCCGA
>DATERH010000167.1:0-29105 GCA_035271785.1 Buttiauxella sp. | reverse complement strand
ATTACGGTTTACACCCAAGAGCATCGCGGTAATAAGTTACACCACGTACTCCACCAGTTTACTATCGAGGATCAGTTTCAAACTTTCTGGCACCTCCGTTTCACTCTGGAACAAATATAAATCTAGCAGCCCTGACATTCTAAAAATAACGACAGATTCACAGTTTTGTCATCTGCTCATCAAAATGCCTCATTCAGTCTTGCAAGTGTTGATCAGACTTTGCCGCTCAGGCGTTCATGGAAGTCGCTACTGCGCAAATCCAGGCCCACAATTTGAACTTCACAATCATAGCGCTGGTAGCGAGTTTCAATCGCATCAAGCACCGCGACCGTCGAAACATCCCAGATTTGTGCCTGAGACAAATCAATAATCACCTGCTGCGGGTCATCGGCGTACTGGAAATGCTCGAACAAATCATTGCTGCTGGCGAAAAACAGCGGGCCAGTCACTGTATAACGAACAGATTGCCCATCGTCGGATAATAACCGTTGTGCATGCACAACGTGAGCGATACGTCGGGCAAACAAAATCATCGCAAATATCACGCCGCCGACCACACCCAAAGCCAGGTTTCCCGTCGCAACCGTGACTGCAACAGTCGCCACCATCACCAGAGTTTCGGGGATCGGGATCCTTTTCAACGTAGCTGGTTTCACGCTGTGCCAATTGAGAGTCTTCACTGCCACTATTACCATGATCCCGGCCAGAACCACCATCGGGATCTTCGCCATCAATTCACTCAGGCCGGTGACTAACAGCAGCAACACAAATCCTGCAGCAAGCGTTGAGATTCGCGTGCGCCCTTTGCCCAATTCGACATTGACCATCGTCTGGCCAATCATGGCGCAACCTGCGATACCGCCGTAGAAACCGGCAAATATATTAGATAGCCCCAACCCCCAACATTCACGACGTTTGCTGGATGCTGTGTCCGTCAGCTCATCCACAAGCTTAGCGGTCAGCAACGACTCCATTAACCCCACAAACGCGATACTCAACGCGCAAGGCCATATAATTCGTAACGTATCCAGGTTTAACGGCACCAATAATTCGGTTAAAGCCGGCAAACCCGCAGCCATTGGGCCTGACTCCCCTACCGTCGGGACTGATAACCCGGTGCCGATACACAGTGCGGTGATAACAATTATTGCCACCAGCGGCGAAGGCAACGTTTTGAACACCCGTGGTAACAGGAGAACAATCACTAGCGTCAGGGCAAACAGCCCCCACACCAGCGGGTTATCCCCCCAAATGTGAGGCATCTGCGCGAAGAAAATCAGGATACCTAATGCGTTAACAAACCCGGTCATCACCGATAACGGGATGTACCGCATCATGCGTGCAAGCCCACTGACGCCAAACAAAATTTGAATCATCCCTGCCAACAATACGGCAGGGAAAATATATTCCACCCCATGCTGGTGCACCATTGGCCCAATAACCAGGGCGACTGAACCGGCAGCGGCAGTCACCATCGCTGGAC
This sequence comes from Buttiauxella sp., assembly GCA_035271785.1. Classification (GTDB taxonomy): domain Bacteria; phylum Pseudomonadota; class Gammaproteobacteria; order Enterobacterales; family Enterobacteriaceae; genus Buttiauxella. Next base: position 27,622 of record DATERH010000167.1, on the reverse strand, counting down.
GTCCACCGAGAATTGACATGGATAAACACAGCACAATGGAGGCTACCAGGCTGACTTTTGGATCAACCCCAGCGATGACTGAGAATGAAATGATCTCCGGGACTAATGCTAATGCAGTGACCACTCCCGCAAGGGATTCCCGGGCTAACAGGTGTGGGCTGCGCAAAACAGCCGCAAGAGAATTTTCCCGGCTGTGGTTTTCAGTTTGAGTGGTGGTCATCGATCTCGTCTTTGCAGGTTTATTGTTATGGGTGGTGGCTCATTCAGGACGGGCGTGATTGTACAGAGAGGTTAGTAAGGATGCTAATTAATGTGAGATGAAATAAAGACCGGGCACTTCAGTTTAAACTGGCACGTTTTTCAGGGAGGAGATCAAACCAAAGGATTTGTGAAGGCGCGCAACAATGCAGGAATTGAGTGGGGAGATAATCCGCCCAGCTTCCACGAGATTAGAGGTTTGTCTGGCAGACTTTTTGAGAAAGCTTTTGGGAACGAATTCGCTCAAAAACTACTGGGGCATAGGTCAGAAAAAATGACCGAAAAATACTTGGATGTCAGGGAGAAAATGTTTACATTGATTTAACTAGGCGAAAAGACCGGATATGGAAATTCGGAGAAATTTCGGAGAATTTCGGAATGACCAACCTAATTTATTGTATATAAAGATAAATAAAAAAAGACCGAATACTAATATTCCATTTTAAAGTACTTAAAAAACAATAGGTTGCCATTGATTCAACTAAGGGTGTCCACACCCTGTCTACATCTTTATGCGACTACATAGTAGTGTTAGTATCAAATTTCCACCTAGAGATTCATTGATGTTGTTAATTACTAATAAGTGAAAACATCAATGAATCTCTAGGCATGGATAAGGTTAATTTTCAAGTATACATTTAAATATCTGTTATTTTTAATTTTGACCTTCTGCTTTTCCTTTCATAATATGGCATTATGTTATTTTTATAGAAGTCAGAAAGATACTCAAACATTTCTCTATATTTTCTATAGTCTGTATCTATGTACGTTAAAGAATGAATATCATGTTTTAAAATGCTAAGTTCAGTTCTATGAATGAACAACATTTTTTCTCTAGATTTATTTTTATTATTTATCCCACAAGCTATAGTAAAATCTTGCGGTTTAATATCCCCTGATTGTATTTGTTTTGCAAGAACATCAGCATTTACATACGGATTTCTTCGCAAATTTATTTTTAATAAGTATCCATTTGGTATCTCAGGATTAAATATATCCTGCAAAATACCAACTAAAAACTTCAGTCGCTCATGAGATTTAATTATTTTCTGCCCTAACCCAAACTCAATAGTGATGCTTTTAGACCTTACCTTGCTGTCCTCTGAAGAAAACTCTAATATGCTCCCAATCATGAGCTTATTTATTATTTGCTGCTCGCTATACCCAGCATTCCTGTCATAGTTTCCAACAAATCCCAGAGATCTCATATATGGGACGACATAATATAATAAAAAATCCTTCGGAGAAATTTGATAAAGAAAGCGCAAGAAGTTTAACTTTGCTGAATCATTATCTCTAATTAAATCCCGGAGCAGTTGTTTTTTATCATCAGAGTAAATATGGAATTTTGCGGCATGAAACTCTTGTATTGATTTATGAATGTACGTGTAGAAATCGGTGCCGTCCCGTGAAATTAAATTTGTACCATCTATAATATCTCTCCGAATCATTTTTGAATTATATGATTTACCTTTAGTTTGTTTAACATGCATCAAACTTGCTTCGAAGAACCTATCAATTTGTCTTTCACTAAATTGATATCTATCAGATAAAAATGTACATGCACTGAACGAATCAAATACCATTTCCAACTCATCAACATCCAATTCAGAATATTTATGACGTTCAAAGTGCTTTAGCAAATCATGTGAATACATTAAATTTCTAAATAGACCCGCGTAAAAATCTTTTATTGTTTTAGGAGTATCACGCATACTATAATAACTAACCATTAATATATCGACCATGATAGGGTATATTAATGCTTCTAAAAGAAAGTCTCTAGATTTTATTAAACTTATCAACGCCTCTTTTTGCTTCTCACTATGGGAAATTTTACCAATTATCCCTTCAAGATCCTCAGTCTCAAGCTTGTTAACTCGGCAGTTTTTACATCCACCATCTCTGTAAATTTCAGTATGAGGCCTCGTTGTTACAATCGTTTGGCAATTATATCTATTCCATGTTGATTTTATAACCTCTCTTGCTCGCGTTCTATGTGCCTGATTTACTTCATCAAATCCATCATAGAATATTACTAATTTTGAGGACTGCATCAGCAGTGAGATACTCTCGTCAGTACATTCAATTCCATAACTTGTAAAGAATTGTTTTATAACACTGATTGTACTAACTGAATTTTCAAAATCCACCTCTCTCAGGTTGATAAAAATTGGTAATCGATTTTTATCTTTAATTTCCTCTATAAATAATTTTCTCAGTATCGTTGTTTTACCTTGTCCTGCACTACCACTTATAACAATAATTCCCTTGTGATTTATTGTCGTATTATCTTCAATCCTAATTAGATCTTCATTATCCTCCAGTGTCAAAGTTAATGGATAATATACATCATCTAAATTGACATTTCGCCCTGCATTTGAAAGACTTCGAAAAGTAAGTATGTCTTTTGATATTTTGATAGCAAATTTATCTACAACTTCTTTAGAGCCGAATTGTTCTAAAATATCCTTTCCTACATCTGTATCTGCTTTCCATTTTACAGTCATGAGATAACTTATAGTTTCAGATACCGCAGTTTTCACAAAGGCACCTGCTCCAGAATCCACGGCAGCTTGTAAATAATCTACTGACATAGCTTACTCTCCTGTTATTTCAAAAATCTTGTATTTTTAGAACCACTCGTCCAACGCAGTTAATATCACTTTTTTGGCAAGTGAATTCTAATAAATCATTAGAAAGCTTTATGTTACCTCCTGGTAGCCGAACGACATTCCATATATCATGGATACCATCTATAGAGATCAACCAAGTTCCATTGCCTAAACTTACTTCGCTATAATCAATTAACCATATATTGTTGTTTTTAAGAACACATTTTACTTTGTCAGCATTTCTATTGTTTTTTGTGAAGAAAAAATTATCAATTACAAATTCGCCAGAATCTACCAACTCACCTGTATTAATATCTATTTTTGGAATAACAGTTGCATTATGTATTTCACTATTTTTTCGCTGATCTTTTGCACCCGTTGCCAGCCATAGAAGTGGAACCCCTGTTTCAAGAGCACATGTTACAACGACATCTCCAGGAAAATAGTTCCTCCTTATCCATGTACTTACAGTTCCTGATGATATTTCGAGAAGATCACAAAGTTGTTTTTGAGTGCTAAAACCGTATGCATCCATGATTCGTTGAAGCACTGCCCTACCGCCATTGGACATTATTTCTTCGTATAGCTTTTTACCATTTAGCTTAGGCTTCTCTCCCATTATTCTTGCTTTTTCAAGTTCACCTGTCACTAACCATTGGACATCAGTACCTGTGTCTAATGCGCATTGAACTATGACATTTCCGGGTACATGCCCTCGTTGCAACCAGCTCGCCACATTGCTTTTGGCTATTCCTAAATGGTCACTTAAATCTTTCTGCATGGTGAAACCATAGGCAGACAGAATCCTCGTGAGTACCTCACTTGCAACTGCATTTTCAAGACGCATTTTTCCACCAAGAACGCAAAATTAGTTTTACAGTTAAAATAAAGCGATCTATAGTGGTCACACACCACATGTAACACCATAGAACACAACCATTAATACGGAGATACTGCGTTATGCATACTGAAAATGCAAACTCTCAGCTCACATCTCAGATGCTGGCCTCCCCTGACTTCATTGCAAGCATTGCAGCTCAGTTAGTTCCTGCCATCAATACTGCTCTTGACCAAGCTCTGGAAAAAGCCGCAGCACTGGCTAACTCCCCTACCATGTCCAAAGAAAACTTCTGCGCTGCCAATGGTATCAGTAGTTCTGTGCTGGAAAAGTGGATTGCAAATGGCGTAGTGCTGCTTGCTCCAACTCCGACCTCTACAGTCACAAGAACGATTACCTGCAAAGAGACTGGTAAATCACGTAAAGATGTGATGGAAAAACATGGTAACGCATTGATTAACGTTGCTGCATGGCGTGAAAAGAATCGCCAGCATGCCGTCAATTGTCGCTACATCAAACGATAACTTGATTATGCAAGTTTAAGGATGAGCAACCATGTTTGATTATCAAGTTTCTAAACAGCCCCACTATGAAGATGCCTGTCGTAATTTCGCTACAAAGCACAACCTGGCTGAACTGGCGGAAAAACTCGGTATGCGTCCTCAAGTGCTGCGCAACAAGCTCAATCCAGAGCAGCCGCATCAGCTGAATATTCCTGAGCTGATGGCTCTCACTGACGTAACTGAAGATCCCTCGTTAGTTGATGGGTTTCTGGCGCAATTGCATTGCCTGCCATGCGTTCCGGTTAACGAATTAGCCGATGACAAACTCCAGTTATACGCACTTAAAGCAACTGCCGAAGTAGGTCTGATTGCAGCGGGTGCAGTATCTGATGAAAAGCTTACAGCTTGTCGCAAGCATTCGATGGTTGAGAGTGTCAATTCGGGTATTCGGTATTTGTCACTTGCTGCAATGACGATGCACGCCCGCTTACAGACCAACCCTGCCATGAATAGCGTGGTTGATACTGTCAGTGGTTTAAGCGCTTCATTCGGTCTGATTTGAGGTGATGTTTATGGAACCGTCATTCGCTTCATTACTGAAACGCCAAAGCCCGTCCATGAGTTATGGACACGGCTGGATCATGGGTGATAACAACCATCGCTGGCACCCGAGCCGCGACCAGTCTGCATTGTTAAATGGGCTGAGTACTCGCAAGCCATCACCCGTTACCAGGCTGATTAAGCGCTGGAGGACTAAATGAAAAGTGCTGCTCTGACTGAATCCGTAAATACACCACAAGCGACGTTTAACAATGTGTACTTGATTCATGCGCGGATTGATGGCCCGTTAAAAATGAGCGGCGATGAATGTCTCGCACGTTTTCGTCAGCAATTAAAAGCCACCAATAACACGGCGCTGCGCAATTTTAATAAGCTCGACAACAACTTTAAATTCGTTGTTCTGACACTGGCTAACCGCCTTGAACCGTCATCATTTAAACCCGATGAAATCGGAAAGCCGTTTGAATATTTCGAACAGGCGCGTCGTTTACTGATTATCCGTTCAATGAATGAAATTACCCGTTGGGGAAGTTTACTCCCGGCAAGATTTTCAAAGCACGACTGCTTTGTAGCTGAGTAATTAATCCATCCCAAAAATCAAGCGTAAACCCGCCGGGCATTCTTTTGCCCAAAATCAGGAAACAGAGATATGCGAAACATCGAAAACCGCAATTTTGAAACTGAGAACACTGCTTTGGTTTCTCTGCTGAATAAAGCAAAAAACGAAGAATGCAAAGACCGCGCACTGGCTTTCTCATTGCGACTTGAAGCTCTGGTCGTTCACATCACCCGCGAGGGTATGGACGGGAAAGAAACCGCAGAACTGCTGCGCCGTGAAGCACTGCGTTATGAAAACGAATCTCAGGAGTTGCACTAATGGTCGATGCAATGGATTTAGTACAACAGCGCGTGGATGAGGAATTAGCGCGCAATATTAAACAGGCACGCCCACTGCCTCAGCGTGCCGCCAGCGCATTCTTTTGCGAAGAATGTGACGCTGCTATTCCCGCAGCACGTCGCGCTGCGGTGCCAGGTGTCACCCATTGCATTACCTGTCAGGAAATCGCAGAGCTTAAAAATCAGCACTACAGGGGGTCTATATGCGCCTAAAACTCATGAAGGTAGCGGCTGGTATCTCGGTGAATATCCGTCATAACATTTTGGAGTTCTGGCAGCGTCAACGCTCCACATCCAAACTGGCTGAATGTCACCAGCAATCACAGAGCCGAGAAACTTTGAAAAGTCAGTTGGCACAGCGAAAAGGTCAGTTTTGTGTGGCAAATGCGCAAGATCTCCACGGTGATAAAACTCAACAGTCTTACGAGAACAACGAACCGCAATATGAATATCTGTCTCTAGCTCTGCCCAAGTCGGCCACTCATCCAGTTCTGATATACGGTTATCCAGAGTACGTTGATTTAAAATTTGTAATGCGTGCTGAACGTGTTCTTTCCACTCTGCGCGCGGCTTCCAGTCTTTTGGAAGATTCCATTCAACCTTGCGACCAAGTTCACGTCGATCGCCTTTTTCGCGAGGTAAGCGATCTGGTATGTGACATCGCGTCCCGGCAAGAAACAAATCGCAGGCATCAGTCATATCAGCAGCAGAAACAATCCTCAAAGGCTCTTTAGTTGCCTCAAATGCCGATATTTCTTTCAGGGAATCGATGTAGTGGCGTTTCGTAGGTTGTTCGTCAATGAACCGGGACATAGATGCTCCAATGCTTGAAGATAAATACAAAGTTACTTTTGGTGATACTAATGATTATGCCTTTTTCTGGAACAAGCCCCAACAAGCCATTGCCAGCCCCTATCTGACCTACAAAGAACAGCATCGCCGTGATCGAGAGATTGCGGCGTTGCTGCGTGCGCGTGATGCACTGGGGAAACAGCCAGAATGCGTGCGCTACGATATTAATCGTCGGGTCGATTATTTAGAGCGTAACTTCGGTGCTCAACGAGCCAATGCTCACCTCGTGACATTTGTCAGGCGAGCATTGCCACGGCTTGAGCTGGTCGCCGGTATTTACCAAATCACCGGCATCGACAACCATCTTTCACAGCAATTATTTGGCGGTCGTTTTGATGCGCAGGACATCCGATTTCTTGCCTCAAAACTGGTTAACCTGACCGCCCGATATAACCGCCTGCAGGATATGTCCAAAGCCGACATTGAACTGCTGGCCGCTGATATTGCGAATTACATTAACGGCGAGATCGGGACTATCGAGGGCGATGTTGGCAGGTTAAAAGTGCTGTATGCGATTTATATGCGTGCGGCACAGATTGCTCGTCATTTCAGGTGTCAGCCCCCTTTATGGGAGAGGGTCACCACTAAATTAGTTTCCCTTGATGATATTGGCCCTGCAGTGCTGCGCATGGTCAATGAAAAATGGTGGCGTGGGCGTTTACGCCGTGTCGCTTCTGAATGGCGTGAACATCTGCAAATCGCCTTGGGCAATGTCAGCAAAAAACACACACCCTACGCCAGTAAATCATGTGTTGCTGAATGGCGTGAACAAAGACGGCGCACCCGTGAATTTCTCAAGGGAATGGATCTGGAAGACGAGGAAGGAAACCGCATCAGCTTGATTGATAAATATGATGGCAGTGTGGCGAATCCGGCCATCCGTCGCGGGGAATTAATGACCCGCATCAGCGGCTTTGAAAAAATCTCAAACGAGCTGGGTTATGTGGGGGAGTTTTACACCCTCACCGCACCGTCGAAATACCATGCCACAACGAAAGCAGGCTACCGCAACAGCAAGTGGAACGGTGCCAGCCCCACAGATACGCAAAGCTATTTAACCTCAGTCTGGTCGCGTATTCGCGCCAAACTACACCGCGCTGAATTGCGTATTTTTGGTATCCGGGTTGCAGAGCCTCATCACGATGGCACACCTCACTGGCACATGCTGATTTTCATGCGTCCCGAGGATGTTTCCCGAGTGCGTGCCGTGATGCTGAAATATGCGCATCAGGAAGATGCCGCCGAACTGGCGAGTGATAAAGCCCGCAAGGCTCGCTTTCATGCCGAAGCTATCGACCCCGAAAAAGGCAGTGCTACCGGCTACGTGGCGAAATACATCAGTAAAAATATTGATGGTTTTGCCCTGGATGGTGAACGCGATGACGAAAGTGGTGAGCTGTTAAAAGAAACGGCTCCGGCTGTTGCCGCCTGGGCGGCTCGCTGGCGTATCCGTCAGTTTCAGTTTGTGGGCGGTGCGCCGGTAACAGTTTATCGTGAGCTGCGAAAAATGGCTGATACTGAAACCGCTCACGCGCTCAGTATTGAGTTTGCCGCGGTACATGATGCGGCTGATGCGGGTCAGTGGGCTGATTACGTCAACGCGCAGGGTGGCCCATTTGTGCGCCGTGATGAGTTACAGGTGCGCACCTGGTATGAACCAGCCGAGACCCTCAATGAATACGGTGAGGAATGCACGCGAATTAAAGGTGTCTTTGATACCACCGTTGGTAGTGATACACCGATTTTAACCCGCCTCATCCAATGGAAGATGGTCCCGAAACTCGCCCTTGATTTGGACGTTGACCTTAAGGGCGATCCTTCGCCCTCTCGGAGTTCTGTCAATAACTGTACGGGGGAGGATTTCGAAACGCCCCCTTCCCCGTCTGAAATTGACCTAAGTAAACCTCTGAGCCGGTCGGCCAGAAGAAAATTAGCGGAACGAATAACAGTGAAGAAGCCAAAACGGCTGCATTCATCACCCTACCCCGATGTTTCTAACGATAAGGCGGTGAACTTGCTCATTGAGAACGCTAAGGAACAAACTGGTGAAACCATAAACCGTGGTACAGCTCTGCATCTTATCGCTGGCAGTAAAATTTCTATCGATGGCAATTTGTATCGAGGCACAGCTAATGGCGATTTAATCGCTACGAAACCAGACACCACGGCATCGAGAGTTAAAAAGCTTTGGAAAGGCATGGAAAGAATGCACAACGTTGATACAAACAAGGTTGTGCATGATCCATTCGGTCAGTATGCGGAGATGCTCAAGAAGGCTGACCGTGCCGCGTGGGAGCGACTTTTCGGAACCGACAAAATGAGACAGCGTAGTTGCGCAACTTTCAAACAAAGATAATTTATCTTTTGTTTTCATGACTATAAATCTTGATACCACAGGATAATTTCCTTCACAATCCTTAGCCCCACATGATACTGTATGTTTGTACAGTATATTTATTGAGAGGAACTCATGCTGATGGAAGATACCAACCGCGCCCAACACAAGTGGGCATGTGTGCAATTTATCGCTGAGGTATCACTAATCGCGAATTGCAAACCATCAGACTTAAAGCTCGCGCTTTCGCTGATTGCTGACCTGGCACATAGTGAAAACAGCAAATCAGGAGAAAGCGTGTTTTATGAAGTTGAATGAGCCGTAAAAGTTCAGCTCAGGGTTACCCATAGCAAATCTTGTCGAGATAAAATCATTTAGTATCTGTCGACGAGCGTGAACAAGTCACTACATCTGGCATTCAATATCCCTTAGATGTATTAAATTGAGTCACATTCCAAGTTACAATCACGCACTGTAAATACATACAGCTTAGCTTTATGATACACTGGTACGTTGTTAGCTATGTCAGGTTCGGGAATCTATTTAATGAGTACAATCAATAAATTAAAAGTCATTGATTTGTTTTGTGGTGCTGGAGGTTTATCCTGCGGCTTCATGAAAGATGGTAATGGCGCTCATTTTGAAAGCGTTCTGGCACTTGATAATGATAAAGCCGCAATAAAAACCTATAACGCTAACTTCGGTGAGCATGGTGTGGTTGCTAATATTGAAGAATGGGCAGCTGACAATCCGATACCAGAGGCGGACATTGTTATCGGCGGCCCACCATGTCAGGGTTTTAGCTTGTTGAACAAAAACCGTGAAGGCGACCATCGTCGTGCGCTGTGGGAACCGTATATGGATATTATCGAGAGGTCATCTGCCTCGGTGTTCGTAATGGAGAATGTTCCAGGGCTTCTTGCGAGTGATGAATTTGCAAATATCTGCATTCGTGCAGAGGCAATGGGATTTGTACTTTTGAACCCTTGTGTCCTTAATACCGCTGATTATGGCGTCCCTCAGACCCGTAAGCGTGCTATTGCTATTGGTATTAAAAAAGATCGATTTAGTATAGATAAAGTTCCTGCTTTCCCTCCTTCGCCATCTCATCAAAACCCGGATAAATTAGGATCGCTCCCTGCGTGGTTGAAGGTGAAAGATTTCATAGATGACCTTCCGAAACCGGTAGGCACTGAAATTCGGGATACACCACCGCCGTTGGATCTTCATTTTGGCAGAAATCCGACCGCACTTTCACAGGAACGTTATCGAGCCGTGCCAGTGGGCGGTAACAGATTTGACTTACAAAGAAACAGGCCTGACATCACCCCAGCATGCTGGATTAAAAAAACATCTGGTGGTACAGATCTGTTTGGCCGCCTATGGTGGGAGCGTCCATCCGTAACCATTCGTACAGAGTTCTTTAAACCTGAGAAGGGGCGCTATCTCCATCCACAAGAACATCGCCCGATCACACATCGTGAAGCTGCGCGCCTGATGAGTTTTTCAGATGACTTTGTTTTTAAGGGAACGAAAACAGAAATTGCTCGTCAGATTGGCAATGCTGTACCACCTATTTTTGCACAAAAAATTGCCTCGTATGTTATCAATTTAATGGAATGCAGAATTCAAAATGGCGAGAAGATCGAAGAAGAGCGAACCGGAAACGCTGCGTAAACAGCTTTTAACATTGATTGCAGATTTTGAGCATAAATTGTTGGAAGACTCTTTGCGAGAACAAGTGCTTACGCTTGTTCCCGCAAACCACTTGTTGCGTGATTTGGGCAGTTCTCTCCTGAATGAAGAGAATTGTAATTCAGCCCGAGATCGCATCCTGGCATATCTGCTTAAATATCCTCGAACCATCATCCACGGCGATGAACTGATGGTAGTAGCAGGGATTAGTGAATATGCACGTAGAATCCGCGAATTACGAGTTCAGTTCGGCTGGTCAGTTTTAAGTGGAACCACGCTAAAAGAAATGATTGAGCAGCACGAAATATCTCTCGAAGAGCTGCACACCACTTCTTTAAATTGCCTTAAAACTGATGTTTATGCTTTGATGGCAACGGCTCAAGACAGGGAGGCGGCACTTCGTTGGAATGAAGCTAATGTTCTCCGTCGCAGTAAAATCTCAACGAAAGACAAAATTCTTTCCTATCTTCGTAAGAACGTTGGCCGCCCGGTTACCGGTGAAGAACTCCGTTACCTGGCAAACGATAGCAAGGAATGGGCTCGCCGTACCCGTGAATTAAGGACGGAAGATGGTTGGCCTATTGCAACCAAAAACTCCGGTCGCCCAGAATTAGAGGTCGGAGCATATTTACTCGAAGAGGACAGACAAGCTGAAGTCCATGATAGAAAAATTCCGGACCCTGTGCGCGTCAGTGTCCTTGAAAGAGACCACCACACTTGTAGAAACTGTAATTGGTCGCATGCCCTGAAGAAAGTTAATGATCCTCGGACATTTCTTGAGTTACATCATATTGAACATCATGCTGACGGCGGTGAAAATACATTGGCGAACCTGATTACCCTCTGCAATGTCTGTCATGATGAAGTCCACAGGAAAAGGATTCCAAAGGATGAATTAATTAAACTACTACTGCAATGACTGACCGGCCGCTAATGCGGCCTTCTTATGTACCCAGAATGACCTAGCTCTCTTGACCTTTTTTATCATTTGCTCCGGAGCATTACTGACACAGTAACTTGCTTGTAAATGTACCAAAAATTTTGTTTTTCAAAAACATTAAAACTTGCACCTATTGCACTAGCTATGGCTAGCAAAAACATCTTGCTCATATCACAGATAGCATTCATATAGCGAAACTCGTATTGATATGGCGATGCATTCTTAAGGGTGCATCTATTCGCATGCGTTTTTGGCCGTAATACCCCCCATCCCCCACCCCACCACTCTTGTGCTTGTAGTACTTTTGCTAGTGCATTTAACTCGACCCGTAAAGCGCGCAGGCGTGGCGGGGATAGCATTGCGCGGGAATACTGATGACATTTAACTAAATGCTAGATTTTTTTTGATTAAAATGATAAAAAACCTAAAAATCAAGGAATAAATCATGTCAGAGAGAAATAATATTGAGTTGATAGTCAACGAAAATGGCAATGGCAATGGCAATGGCAACGTCTATGGTGTAATGCTACCTTGCGAGCCAGCCTCTTTCGGAAGCTTTATATCTAAATTGCTAGGTAAACCTCAGACTATTGAGAGAATTATTCCCGATAGTTTTAAATTAGATAAGGATGATGTACTTAACCTGCATTACTTAATTCATCAGCGAATAAATCAACAAAATGAATCATCATTCATCCAATTTACAGCAAAAATGTTTTTTGATGACAACTCTACTGTTCAGATAAATTCTATTGATGAATTCAAAAGCTACCATGAAATAAAGAAGGTAGTTTGCACCTCTCTAGAGTTATCTTGGGTTTATCTGATTTCGTTTAAAAACAAAGGTGCACCCGAGAAGCAACAGATAAATGTTTCGTTCGGACCACCTGATTATAGATTCCGTTATCACACCCTGATTAGATCTAAAAACAGCTTCCATACTGCTGATAACTTAATGATTATAAACATAATGCACACGGAAAGATCTTGGGGCGTGGACATGGAATCATTAATAAGCACACAGTTGTCAAACTTCGTTGATGGAAAAAAAAGCTACAGTCATTTCATATACAAAAACCACGACACTATAGGTTTAGTGTCTGGTTGTCTTTTGTTCGCTGGATTTGTTGTAGGTGGAATTATGTCCACATACAAATTCGTCGCTAAGTATCAAGATGTTGTGGATAAATTCACAAATGCTGGTAATGATGTCGTAATATCGCAAAAAATAGATTTTTTGATATCACTTGCTTCTACTGGTGCATGGCCCAGATACGTTTTAGCTTTGGTGTTTTTTTTAGTGCTTGCATTAATCGTTTCGATAATTGCTGGGGTTTTTATCTCTAACAATGGTGAATCTAAATTACAAAGCTGGATCTTACTTACCGATAAGTCGAAGATTAAACATGAAGAGTATAAAGAAAAACTAAAAAGTTGCATGCTTTTGTTTTTCGGTAGCATTCTACTTTCTGTTACATGCGGTGTAATTGGAAATATTATCTTTACATATTATTTCACAGGGTGATATTAACCGCCCAATAAATAAAGAGGTGTTTCTATGGAATAATAGCAACACCTCCCACATAACATTCCCGATGTGGCAACTAATAAATAATCTTAATATTTAGCTATAGTGAATATTCCGTAAAACGCATTACCTCTTCCCCTACCCACTCATTCACCTCCTTCATCCGCTCCTGCAAAGGCGTCAGCTCATTACGCACAAACACCTGTGCGGCCTTCACTACATCACCAAACCCGCCGGTATTGTTGGGGATGACGCCCATCATCTGCGGTGGCACGCGGTGTGCACTCATCAAATCCTCGGCACTGGCTTTCTTGATGTTAAAGAAATCATCTTTGGTCGCCACTTCACTGAGCGGTACGATTTTAATCCCGTCTGGTTTGCCGTTCGGCGCGTAGAAAAACAGGTTTTTAAAATTCCCCAGTCCCTTTGAACTGCGCATCGCTTCGCGTAAAGCTTCCACGTCAGTGCTGCTCTGTGCGGCATCGGTCACATACATGATGTAGCCGGCGTGCGCGCCGTTCTGGTAATACTTGCGGCGGAACAACGTTGCCGACTCATTCAGCCAGGCTGAATTTAGCGCACTGAGGTATTCCGGCAGGCCGTAAAGCTCCTGATTAATATCCGGTTCCAGCAGGTGAAACACTGAACCGGGTGCAAACTCATGCGGGGTGACAAATGACTGCACAAACCAGTAAGCATCTTCCCCGATGCCTTTGCGGGTGTATTTGGCCGGTGAGGTTTCCAGCCTTAACAGCTTGCCGGTAACGCTCATGCGCTTTTCTAAAAACGCATTGCCGAACACCAGAAAATCCAGCGCAAAGCGGCTGAAATCCTGCTGCGATAGCAGCGGGTGCGGGATAAAGGTTGAGGCAAGAATATTGCGTTTCACATAAATCGGCGAGCTGTGGTGAACGGCGGCACGCAGCGTTTTAGCTAACCCGGTAAAACTCACCGGCGGCTCAAACCATTTGCCGTTACCGACACACTCGGTGTAATCGAGAATGTCACGGCGATCGAGCACCGGCGACGGTTCGCCAAAGGTGAAGGCTTCCATTTTTTGCGGTGCCGCAGCCGGTGTTGTGATTGTGTTTTTTGCTGCGTGATGTTTGCGTTTCTTCGCCATCAGTTGAACTCCAGAATTGAGGTGGATGCCTGACCGCTTCCGGCGGTGAGTGGCTCATTTAACAGCGCGTGCATGGTCGCCCACGCGACATCGGCGTGGCTGGCTTCTTCACTGCGGCTGGCTTCATAGGTGGCACTGCGACCGCTGCCCGTCATGGTTTTACGGATAGCCATAAACGAGGCGGTGATGTCGGTATAACTCACGTCGTACTCCAGGCATCCACGGCCAATGGTGTCTTTGGCTTTGAGCACCATCGCGGTTTTCACCTCGGGGCTGTAGCGAATTTCCCGTGCGGCGGGATAGAACGCTCTGACGAGCTGGTAAACACCCTGGCCGATACCGGTCGCATCGATGCCGATATATTCAACGTGGTATTTTTCGGTGAGTTTTTTGATGGATTCGGCCTGCGTCGCAAAGTCCATCCCCTTCCACTGGTGACGCTCCAGAATGCGGAACTTGCCACCGGCCACCACAGGCGGTGCCAGCACCACACATCCGGCACTGTCGCCGGTGTGTGACGGGTCGTAACCAATCCACACCGGGCGATAGCCAAACGGACGCGTGGCGAACTGCTGCCAGTCATCCGCCCAGGCTTCCATGCTGTCGACCATGCAGCGTTGCAGCTCCTCGAACGGGAATACCGAGGCTTTGTCGTCGACAAACTCGCACATGAATAAATTGCGAAAATCATCGGCGCTGTTTTCGCGTTTCAGCGTGTCCAGATTAAACAGGTCGCAGCCCCCGGCGAGTGCATCCTCAATGGTCACAATCTGCCGCCACTGACCGTCGGCGCAGGCCATGCCATTTTTTAACGCCGCGTGGCTGATATCGAGGTCAACACACTCGCTCTTATCCGCGCGCCCTTTGTTAAACAGCTCCCCTGACCAGAACGGGTAAGCGCCATGCGCCAGCGTCGACGGGGTCGAGAAATAGGTAGAGCGCAGGTGCTGTTGCGAGGCCATGCCCGATGCCACTTTGCGCAGTTTTTGAAAGTTGGGTATCCAGAAAATTTCATCAACCAGCAGGTCACCGTTATGGCTCTGCGCGGTGTTGGAGTTGGTGCCGAGAAATATCAGTTTTGCACCGTTGTTGCCGATGACAATCGGGTCGCCGGTCAGGTCAACATCGACCAGGCGCGCAAACTGGATAATGTACTCGCGGAACACATAGGCCTGCGTTTTACTGGCCGAGAGAAATATCTGGTTATGGCCGGTTTTCAGGGCGCGCAGCAGTGACTCGCGGGAGAAATAAAACGTTGCGCCAATCTGGCGGGATTTGAGGATATTGCGGATACGGTGTTGCAGTCCCGCCTGGTGCCAGCCGAGCTGGTACTCAAAGGATTCGGCAAAGAAAATCTCCTCCAGTTTTTCGATAGCTTCATCGCTGAAAAAGTTCTTTTTCGGCTTCTTACGCTCACCCTTATTGCGGTTCGCCACGTTGGGATTTAAATCCGCCTCGCTGCCGGTCTGGTTATAGCGATTCACCCGCGCCAGCCGCTCAATCTGTCGGCCTAACAGGTCGATTTCTTTGAAGTCGCCACCGTCTTTTTTTGTCTTGGTGATGAGCTGAATTAACCGCGCTTCAAGGCTGTTTTCCACGCGGGTGATGGGCGCAATGCCGTCCCAGCCGTCGCGCTGTTTCCAGCTCTGCACCGTCGGACGTTTGTGGCCGAGCATTTCAGCAATCTGCGGCACGGAAAATCCCTGCCAGTAAAGCAGTGACGCCTGTCGACGTGGGTCAAGAGTCAGGGAGGTGTCTGTGGTGATGGTCATGATTGCCTCGCATTATTTTATAGAGGCAAGGCTACTGAAGCGGCGGGTGATGCGCGCTAAGGTGCTGTTGTGTCAGAGGTAAGCCATCCGGGATGAATGGCGGCTCGGGTGCGGAGTCAGGAAACTAAGCCTGACCCAATCACCCACACTCAGGACTCCTGAACATGGCAAAGAAAGTTTCTAAATGGTTCCGCATCGGCGTCGAAGGTGACACCTGCGACGGTCGCGTCATCAGCGGCTCCGACATTCAGGAAATGGCCGACTCCTTCGACCCGCGTGTCTATGGTGCACGCATCAATCTCGAGCACATCACCAGTGTGTTACCCGACAGTCCTTTCTGCCGTTACGGTGATGTCACCGAGCTGAAAGCCGAAACCATCGACGATGATTCCGCGCTGAACGGCAAGCTGGCGCTGTTTGCCCGAATCACTCCGCTGGCGAACCTGGTGGAAATGGTCGGCAAAGGCCAGAAGGTCTACACCTCCATGGAAATTCGCCCGAATTTCTCCAACTCGGGCAAATGCTATCTGATTGGCCTCGCGGTCACTGACGACCCGGCAAGCCTCGGCACGGAATATCTGGAATTCTGCTCCCGAGCTAAAACCAATCCGCTCTCTGGTCGTAAAGAGCGCCCGGAAGATTTGTTCTCTGTCGCCACGCTGGCCGAGCTGGAATTTGAAGACCAGCCCGACACCCTGCTGACCAAACTGACCGATACCGTCAAAGGTATTTTCAGCCGTAAACAGGCCGATGACGATGCACGTTTTAACGATGTGCATGAGGCGGTGACCGTTATCACTGAGCAGGTGCAGGCCAACCACGAAAGCACCGAGCAGCGCATTTCCGCGATGGAATTATCCCTCAAAACCCTCAAAGACGACTTCACCGGTCAGCTTGAGGAAAGTCAGCAGAAACTCACCTCACTGGAAAACTCACTCGATAAAACCGAGAGCTTTGCGCAGCGCCGTCGTGAACCGTCGAGCGGCGGCAATGGCGACTCGATGCTGACCAACTGTTAAGCCCGGACGCACTGCCGGAACGACCCCGAAAATTAATCAGGAATCATTATGAAGCCACAAACCCGCTTTAAATTTAACGCCTATCTCACCCAGGTGGCGAAGCTCAACAACGTCGATGCCGGTGACATGACTAAGAAATTCAGCGTCGACCCGTCCGTCACGCAGACCCTGATGAACACCATGCAGGAGTCATCCGACTTTCTGACCCGCATCAACATGGTGCCGGTGGCGGAGATGAAGGGTGAAAAAATTGGTGTCGGTGTCTCCGGCTCAATTGCCAGCACTGCCGATACGGCCAGCGGTGACGAACGCAAAACCGAAGATTTCACCGCGCTGGAGTCCAACAAATACGAATGTGATCAGATTAACTTCGACTTCCATATTCGTTTCCGCACGCTGGATTTATGGGCGCGTTTCCAGGACTTCCAGCTCCGTATCCGCAACGCCATTATCAAGCGTCAGTCGCTCGATTTAATGATGGCCGGTTTCAACGGTATCAGGCGCGCGGCCACCTCTGACCGCAGCAAAAATCCACTGTTGCAGGATGTGGCGGTCGGCTGGTTGCAGAAGTACCGCAACGAAGCACCTGCGCGCGTGATGAACAAACATACCGCTGAAGATGGCACTGTTTCTGATGTGATCCGTGTGGGCAAACACGGCGATTTTGCCAACCTCGACGCGCTGGTGATGGATGCGACCAACAACCTGATTGCGCCGTGGTATCAGGAAGATCCGGATTTAGTCGTCATCTGCGGTCGTCAGTTGCTGGCGGACAAATACTTCCCGATTGTGAATCAGGAGCAGGCCAACACCGAAGCGATGGCGGCGGATGTGATTGTCAGCCAGAAGCGCATCGGCAACCTGCCTGCGGTGCGCGTGCCGTACTTCCCGGCCAATGGCCTGATGGTCACCACGCTGGAAAACCTGTCCATTTACTACATGGATGACAGTCACCGCCGCATCATTGATGAGAACGGCAAGCTCGACCGCATCGAAAACTACGAATCAATGAATATTGATTACGTGGTTGAAGACTACGCCGCCGGTTGCCTGGTGGAAAACATCAAACTCGGTGTGTTCCCTGAGCCGCCGAAAGACGAACCGGCACAGGAGGCGTAAGCCATGACGAGTCCCGCCGCACGTCACATGATGCGGGTCTCGGCCATTGTGACCGCGCAGCGGGGCGATAACCCGCTGCGCCATGCAAGTGCCTACGAGCAGATGCTGGTCAAACTGGCTGCCGACCAACGCACGTTAAAAACCATTCATTCCATCGAGCGCAAGGCCGACATAAAGCGTGCGCTGTTGCCGTCCTATGCCCCATGGGTGGCCGGGGTGCTGAGTGAGGGCAAAGGCGCGCAGGATGACATCGTGATGACCGTCATGCTGTGGAAGCTCGATGCCGGTGACATTGCCGGTGCGCTGGAAATTGCCCGCTATGCGATGCAGTACGGTCTCACCATGCCCGCGCTGCACAAACGCACCACGCCTTATGTGCTGGCCGAAGATGTGGCACTGGCGGCCATGCGTGCCCACGCCGCCGGTGAGCCGGTGGATGTCGGTCTGCTGCTGGTAACCCAGACGCTGACCAGCGCCGCCGATATGCCCGACAAAGTGCGCGGGCGCCTGCACAAAATCACCGGGCTGGTACTGCGTGACGCGGGGCTGCTGGCGGATGCGCTGGAGCACCTTAAGCGTGCGATGCAGCTCGATGCACAGGCGGGCGTGAAAAAGGACATTGAGCGCCTCGAAAGTGCGCTGAAGCCCAAACCCGCACCGGTTAAAAAAGCCAAAGCAAAACCGCGACCGTGTAAACCTGCGACCACACCAGGCAAACGCGGTCGCCCCCGCAAAGTGGATAAAACCACCGGTTAAGAATGCGCCCCGCGCCGGACGGCACGCCGGTTGAGACAGGTTCGTCCTTCATCGATACCGGCGTCCACCGTCCACCTATTTTGAGGTTGTCATGACGACAGTGATTATCAGCAAGCCCGACTCACCGCAGGCCGGTGTGGTTATTCCCCCGCCGCCGGTGCGCGAGCCGCTTATCGGCAACACCTTCTTTTTCCCCAACGTTGATCCGGTGCGCGTCCGTGAGCTGATGCGCCTTGAGCACACCGTCACACCGGAGCGGCTGCGCGTGGCGATTAAGGACGGCATCGCCGAGACCAACGCCGAGTTATTCGAGTACCGCAGCGTGCAGATGGCACTCGGCTTTGAGCACCTGGCCGATGTGCCTGCCGAAACACTCGACGGGGAAAGCGTGCGCTGTTTTTACTACCTGCGCGCCGTGGTGGCGATGACCACCGCGACCCTTTACGAGCGCTATCGCGGCGTGGATGCGAGCGCCAAAGGCGACAAAAAATCCGACGACGTGGAAAGCACCATTGATGAGCTGTGGCGGGATATGCGCTGGGCGGTGTCACGGTTGCAGGGGAAATCACGCTGCATCATCGGGCAAATCTGATGAAGGTGATTGCCCTCCAGGGCGACACGCTGGATGCACTGTGTGCGCGCCATTACGGGCGCACCGGGGGCGTGGTTGAGGCGGTGCTGCTGGCAAATCCCGGTCTCGCCGGGCTGGGCGAGGAAATGCCCCACGGCACCGCCGTTGAGCTGCCGGATATCGATTCTTCCCCTGTTGCGGAGACGCTGAACTTATGGGACTGACAATGGAAAAAATCACGACGTTTGTCACCTACTGGCTGTCGGTGGCACTGGCGTATTTCGGTACGCAGACACCGGAAAAAATGGCGCTGTATGTCGGCGGCGGCTGTGCGATTTTCACCGCGCTGGTGAATTTCTGGTATCGCCGCCAGACCTTCCGCTATCTGCGCGCAATGGGGCTGGATGAGGGGGTGATCCGTGGCATCAATCGTTAAACGTTGCAGTGTGGCTGTGGTATTGGCGCTCGCGGTCCTGGTGCCGGATTTCAGGATGCTGAAAACCTCACCCGACGGGCTGGCGCTGATTACCGACCTCGAAGGGTGCCGCCTGAAACCTTACCAGTGCAGCGCCGGTGTCTGGACATCAGGCATCGGTCACACCGCAGGCGTCACACCAAAAGGTGATATCACCGAGCAGCAGGCCGCGCAGAACCTGGTCAGCGACGTACTGAACGTTGAGCGCCGTCTTGCGGTCTGCGCACCGGTTACCATGCCGCAGCCGGTGTATGACGCGGTGGTGAGCTTTGCCTTTAACGTCGGCACCGGTGCGGCCTGTCGCTCGACACTGGTCTCGTTTATCAAGCGCCAGCAGTGGGCGCAGGCGTGCAACCAACTCACGCGCTGGGTGTATGTCAACGGGAAAAAAAATACCGGTCTCGAAAACCGTCGCGCACGTGAGCTGACTTACTGCCTCAAGGGGGCACAATGAAAACGCTGATTATTCTGCTGGTGCTGACCGTCGCCGGTCTGGTGTGGATGAAGCGCGAAAACAGTACGCTGACCCGCTCGTTTGAAAAGGCAGATCGTGTCGCCGGAGAGCAGAAAACCCAGATAACCATGCTGCGTAACCAGCTCGATGTGGCCGCCACTATCCGGCAACGCAACGAGCAGGCGCAGGTCGACTTACGCAATAAACTCGCCACTGCGAACACACTGGCGGCGAACCGTGGCAACACCGTGACGGGGTTACTCAATGAAAATAAAGCGCTGCGTGAATGGTATGAGTCTGATTTGCCTGATGACATTATCCGGCTGCACACCCGCCCCGCCTTCACCACCACCGCCGATTATTTACAGTGGCTGTCCGAAAGTGGCGCTGTGTCAGATGCCGGTAAGTCGCCCGCGCACTAACGGTGATTTAAGTGCGGATATTCGCCAGCTTGAGGCGGCACTGGTGAGCTGTGCCGCCCAGACTGAAACCATCAGACACTGCTAGGACGAACTCGATGCTCAAGCCAGCCAGCTTACGCAAAGCCCTTTGTGACGCAGCGCCGATGCTGCGTAATAACCCGGATATGCTGCGCATTTTTATCGACAGCGGGAAAATCTCTGCAACACTTGCGACCTCGCTGTCGTTTGAAAATCAGTACACGCTGAATATCGTGGTTACGGATTATCACGGCGACCTAGATTACCTCATCGTGCCGGTCAATGCCTGGCTGCGTGAGAACCAGCCCGACATCATGACCACCGATGAAGGGCGCAAAAAGGGCTTCACCTATATTGCCGATATTAACGACGACGAAAGCGTTGATGTAAGTATCAGCCTGCTGCTGACCGAGCGCACACTGGTCAGGCAGGAAGGTGAAGCCCTGCACGTGAAGCATGCTGCCGAGCCGCCATTACCGGAGAATGTCACCCGCCCGATGGAGCTTTATGTTCACGGCGAGCTGGTGAGTCAGTGGCATGAATGAGTTCAGAGCCTTTGAGGACAAACTCGCCGGGCTGATTGCCAGCCTGTCACCGGCTGCGCGCCGCAGAATGACGGCTGAGATTGCGAAGCAGCTCAGAGCCTCGCAGCAGCAGCGTATTAAACGGCAGCAGGCACCTGACGGCACACCGTATGCCGCCCGAAAGCGTCAGCCGGTGAAAGGTAAAAAAGGCCGGGTGAAACGGGAGATGTTCACGAAGCTGCGCACCAACCGGTATATGAAAGCGAAAGGCACTGATAATGCTTCGATGGTGGAGTTTGTCGGGCGTGTGCAGCGCATGGCTCGGGTACATCAGGAGGGGTTAAGAGATAAGCCAAATCGATACAGTGAGGGTGTGCAGTACGAAGTGCGTCCATTGTTA
The DNA here is from genome assembly GCA_035271785.1 of Buttiauxella sp. Lineage (GTDB taxonomy): Bacteria > Pseudomonadota > Gammaproteobacteria > Enterobacterales > Enterobacteriaceae > Buttiauxella. The sequence continues at coordinate 5,947 of DATERH010000167.1, read as the reverse complement.
GGTCTCAATTCAGTTGACCGAGACTCTGTAGAGACCCTAATAATAAAAAACTGGAATGCTTAAATGTTATTTAAATAAACTTATCTTTATGGGGGTAGTGGATTCCTTTATTGTTTTTTTGATTAAATATTAAAGTGTTTTAATTCTTTACTTTTTATAAAAAACTCATAAGAATGAACTCTATAAGTTTCCTTGGAAAAATATTACAACCTGAGGCAGTGTTTTTTCAAAGTGGCATCTCAGCATGGCATGCCACTTTAGTTATAAGGTGAAGTTATTTCATCTTTTTTAAATCACATACTAATTTATTTATTTTAATATAGTTGTTAAATCCAACTATTAACCAATAACCACCACCCAATAACGAAAGAACCAAAATGAATAAAATTATATTTGCTTGTTTTTCGGACTCAATTGCGGAATATAACTCTGATCGAAGGTCTGGGTCAGTGGTAATGATATAGTTACAGGTATCCTTAAGTTGCTGAGAGGTTTCATAAATTTCACTAATTCTCACACAGTCAGATTTATTATAGGAAACATTGTTTTTTTGATCATAAACTCGATGTTTGGATATGTATAACTTTTCCCCACTGTCACTATTGTAGGTTACGTAACCAGATTTCATATATGGCTTGTCGTATATAATGGTAAGCGCCGAAGCAATGAATAGCACTCCAATAACAATAACAAAAATATTTTGTAGGCGAATAGTTCGCCTGACCCCAACAGGGCCAAAAAAACTTGTGAAACGAAACATTGATCGCTCAATTACTCCATCACTCAAAGCATCCGATATTAATTTCGCATCTTCCGCTGATGAAGTTTTGACACCTCGCTTTAATCTAAGTAGTTGTTGGTTGTAAATCTTATTATCATGTTCTTCATACTGCTTGTCAGTGTAATTTATTCTGAACAACCTTAAGATTAAGCCAGTGAAAAAACTAATGCTTGGTTGGCGTAAAAAAATTATCACCAGACAAAATATAATAAAGTAAGTCTTATATTCACCTGTTACTCCAGAAATTAAGTCATTCATCTATCAGAGCCTTTTTTTGAAATGATTAGCGTAATAATACTTTGGTTATTAATGAGTTAAACAGCAGTTGTGTGGAGCAGTATCCAACTGAGTTCGTTGGTTGTCGAGTAAGTTTTACGGCAATCTCATTTCATGAACACACTCTCATCTATCCAGGATCTCGCGCGTCTCCTGCGCAACCTTATTCGCACCGGCGTCGTGACCGAAGTCGACACCGCGCGGGCGTTATGCCGAGTCGAAACCGGCGGTATTACAACCGACTGGCTTCACTGGCTGACGTCCCGCGCCGGTCGCTCGCGTACATGGTGGGCACCGTCTGTCGGGGAACAGGTTTTGCTGCTGGCAATTGGCGGCGAGCTGGACACCGCTTTCGTTTTGCCTGGCATCTATTCCGACGATAACCCCGCGCCGTCAGCCTCTGCCGATGCGCTGCATATTTCTTTCCCGGATGGTGCCGTGATCGAGTACGAACCGGACACCGGCGCACTCACTGTATCGGGTATTAAAACCGCCTCGGTAACAGCGTCTGAATCTGTGGTCGTCACGGTGCCGATTGTGACGGTCAAAGCCAGCCAGAAAATCACCCTCGATACGCCGGAAGTGGTCTGCACCAGTAAGCTCACCACCGGCACGCTTGAGGTGAAACAAGGCGGCAAGATGAACGGCAATATCGAGCACAGCGGCGGCACTTTCAAATCCAACGGCGTGCAGGTGGATGACCACGGTCACGGCGGTATCGAGCGCGGCGGAAGCTGGACGGAGGGGACGCAATGACCGTTCGTTATCTCGGCATGAACCGTGCCACCGGTTTGAGTGTGTCCGACTCTGCCCACATCAGTCAGAGCGTGCGCGACATTCTTATCACCCCCATCGGCTCGCGCGTGATGCGCCGCGACTACGGCTCACTGCTGTCGGCACTGATTGACCAGCCTGACAATCCCGCGCTGCGTCTGCAAATTATGTCGGCCTGCTATATGGCAATCCTGAAATGGGAGCCGCGTATCCGGCTGACGGCCATTACCTTTGAGAGCACCACCGCAGGCACGTTATTCGTCGACATCACCGGCGTGCGCACCGGCATCGGTGGCGCGTCCTTTTCACTAACCATTCCCCTGAGCTGAGACTATGGCAACCATTGACCTGAGCCAGTTACCCGCCCCGGACGTGGTCGAGGTGCTGGACTACGAAACCTTACTCGCCGAGCGCAAAGCGACGCTGATTTCCCTGTATCCCGAAGAGGAGCAGGAAGCGGTCGCGCGCACGCTTGCGCTGGAATCCGAGCCGATTGTGAAACTACTGGAAGAAAATGCCTATCGTGAGCTGTTGTTACGCCAGCGGGTGAACGAGTCGGCGCTGGCGGTGATGCTGGCATTTTCCAGGGCAAACGACCTCGATGTACTGGGCGCAAACAATAACGTTGAGCGCCTGGTGATTACCCCTGCCGATGAGACTGCCATCCCGCCGGTGGCGGCGGTGATGGAATCTGACAGCGATTTCCGTCTGCGTATTCAGCAGTCGTTTGAAGGGTTAAGCGTGGCGGGACCGGTGGGCGCGTACCAGTTTCATGGCCGCAGTGCCGACGGTAGGGTCGCGGATGTGTCGGTGATCAGCCCGTCACCGGCCTGCGTGACGATTTCGGTGCTGTCGCGTGAGGGGAACGGCACCGCAAGTAGCGAGCTGGTGAACATAGTCAGCCTTGCCCTGAATGATGAGGATGTGCGCCCGGTGGCTGACCGGGTGACGGTACAGTCGGCGACCATCGTCGACTATGAAATTGACGCGACTTTGTACCTTTACCCTGGTCCCGAAATGGAGCCGGTGCGACAGGCCGCCGAAGCCAAGTTAACAGCCTATATCAGCGCGCAGCACCGCCTCGGGCGGGATATTCGTAAATCCGCGATTTATGCCGCGCTGCATGTGGAAGGTGTGCAGCGTGTCGAGCTGGCTAAACCGCTGACCGACATTGTGCTCGATGACACCCAGGCCTCTTACTGCGCGGATTACCGCATCGTTATCGGAGGTGCCGATGAGTAACGTCCGGCTGTTGCCGGTGGGTTCCTCGCCGCTTGAGCTGGCGGCGGCAAAAGCCTGTGCGGAACTGACGCGCGTCCCGGTGCCGTTGCGCCAGCTCTGGAACCCACTGGAATGCCCAGCACCTCTGCTGCCGTATCTGGCGTGGGCGTTTTCGGTTGACCGCTGGGATGAGCACTGGCCGGAAGAAATTAAGCGCGATGTGATTCAGGCGGCGAAATACATCCACAGCCACAAAGGCACTATCGGGGCTATCCGGCGCGTGGTGGAGCCGCTCGGCTATTTGATTAACGTCACCGAATGGTGGCAGACAAACGACGCACCCGGCACCTTTCGTCTGGATATCGGCGTGCTGGAAAGCGGCATTACCGAGGAAATGTATTACGAGATGGAGCGGCTCATTGCTGATGCGAAAGCGGCAAGTCGGCACCTGATTGGCCTGAACATTATCCAGGACATTCCCGGCTATCTGTACACCGGCGGCGTCAGCTATGACGGCGACATTCTTACTGTTTACCCCGGCTAAAAGAGGCAGGCATGACCGTTAAATACAAGACACTCATTACCACCGCCGGGGCGGCAAAATTTGCCGCCGCAACCGCAGGCGGGACAAAAATCACCATCACGCAGATGGCGGTCGGTGACGGAGGCGGTACGCTGCCGGTGCCGGATGTCGCCCAGACGAAACTCATTCGTGAAAAGTGGCGCGCGGCACTCAATAAAATCAGTGTGGACGCGAAAAAGAAAAACTACGTGATCGCCGAGCTGGTTATTCCACCGGAGGTGGGCGGCTTCTGGTTGCGTGAGATGGGGCTTTATGACGCCGACGGTACGCTGGTTGCGGTGGCGAATATGGCAGAGAGCTACAAGCCAGAACTGGCCGAAGGCTCAGGGCGCGCGCAGACGCTGCGCATGGTGATTATCGTCAGTGCGGTTGAGTCGGTCGACCTGGCTATAGATGCCACCACGGTGATGGCAACACAGGACTATGTCGACGATAAACTCGCGGAGCATGAACGCTCGCGCAGGCATCCTGATGCCTCGCTGACGGCCAAAGGTTTTACCCAGCTCAGTAACGCAACCGACAGTACCAGTGAAGTGCTGGCGGCAACACCGAAAGCAGTCAAGACGGCTTACGACCTGGCTAACGGCAAATACACCGCACTGGACGCGACCACTGCGCGCAAAGGGATTGTCCAGCTCAGCAGTGCCACCGACAGCAGCAGTGAAGTGCTGGCGGCAACACCGAAAGCGGTCAAAGCGGCGAATAATAATGCTAATGGTCGCGTTCCGGTGACGCGTAAGGTGAACGGGCATTCCCTGAGCGAGGATATCAATGTTACGTCTCAGGATATTTTTAACGGTCAGAGTCAGGGGATCGGCGCTAATCAGGATCTGAACAGCTATAAAACGCCCGGCCTTTACCATCAGCCCGCCAATGCCAACGCCAGTGCGGCGCTGCATTACCCGGAGAACGCTGCCGGGACGCTGGTCGTGTTAAAAAATGCCGGGGTCACGCAGGTTTATCGCGTTTATAACTCGTCACGCAGTTATTCCCGCAGCCAGTACGCGGACGGTAACTGGACTCCGTGGACGCCGGATGATGCCTTTCCGGTGGGGGCACCGATTGCGTGGCCGTCTGACACGATGCCGGTGGGTTACGCCCTCATGCAGGGGCAGGTCTTTGATAAAACTGCTTACCTGTTACTGTCTGCGGCTTACCCGTCGGGTGTCATCCCGGATATGCGTGGCTGGACAATTAAAGGGAAACCGGCCAGCGGTCGTGCGGTGCTGTCGCAGGAGCAGGACGGTATTAAGTCACACACACACGGTGCCGCTGCTGCATCGACCGATCTCGGTACCAGAAACACCAGCGCATTCGACTACGGCACAAAATCCAGCAACGCCTTTGATTACGGCACCAGAACCACGAATAACACCGGCGCGCATACGCACAGCGTGTCAGGTACAGCGGCCAGCGCCGGAAACCATAACCACGCACAGCGTGCCTGGCGTGACGGAGGTGGCGGGAATAACCGCTATATCGACCGCAACACGTTTCAGAGAAATGGTTATGAAGACACCAGCACCACTACAACGGATGCCGGGGCGCATACGCACCCGGTATCGGGTACGGCTGCCAGCGCGGGCGCACATGCTCACACGGTCGCCATCGGGTCACATACCCACACGGTCGGCATTGGTGCACACACACATTCTGTCGCGCTCGGGGCGCACTCCCACGCAGTGACCATTGCTGCTGCCGGTAACGCCGAAAACACCGTTAAGAACATCGCATTTAACTACATTGTGAGGCTTGCATAATGACATTTAGATTCTCAGCCAGAGCGCGCACCCTCCGGGTGTATAACCTGCGCGCCGATACCCGTGAATTTATTGGAGCCGGGGATGCTTATCTTGCGCCTCATACCGGATTACCGGCCGATTGCACCAGCATCGCTCCGCCGGACGTGCTACCCGGCAACGTGGCGATTTTTGACGGTGAGACATGGCATCAGGTGGAAGACCATCGCGGTGAGACCGCCTGGCATACAGAGAATGGGCAACCGCATATCATTAGCGAGCCGGGAGAACTTCAGGCCGGTCTGACGTTTGTGTCCCCATGCAGTGCGTTTGATATCTGGGACGGTACGCAGTGGGTGAAAGATGAAGACGCCGAGCGTCATTCCCTTATTGCCCGGAATGAAGAACTGAAAGCGACGCTGATGAAAGAAGCCAGCGCGCAGATTGCGATTCTGGAAGATGCACAAAATCTGGATATTGCGACAGAAGATGAGCTAAAACAACTGGCATGCTGGAAGGTCTATCGGGTGAAATTAAACCGGATTGCGGCGGGTGAAATTCTGGATACAGAAT
>DATERH010000166.1:0-5224 GCA_035271785.1 Buttiauxella sp. | reverse complement strand
ACTATCTCTTTGCGATGTACCAAACCAATCAGCGTTTTATGGTACCGAATTAATTAAATAAAATAGATTGTTAATAATAAGTAATAAATTCACGCCTTCAATATGAAGGCGTTTTTTTTACACTAATATCTCGCTATACCTGTCCCTATGCTCTTTGGGCGTCGCGTCATACTCTTTCTTAAACACTGAATAAAAATATTGCAGCGATGGATAACCGCACATCTGCGATATTTCGTTGATCGACAACGACGTAGAGACCAGCAAGCTGCGTGCTTTTTCGAGTTTTTCGGCGTGAATCATTGCATGGATGGTCTCACCTACTTCCTCTTTAAAACGCTTCTCCAGATTGGAACGTGAGATCCCAACCGCATCTAACACCTGTTCAACTTTTATCCCTTTGCAGGCGTGATTGCGGATGTAATGCATCGCCTGAATCACCGCGGGGTCGTGCAAAGAACGATAATCCGTTGAGCGGCGTTCGACGACGCGCACTGGCGGCACCAGAACACGTTGTAATGCGAGCGGTTCGTTATCCATCAAGCGATGTAATAATTTGGCGGCCTGGTATCCCATTTGCCGGGTACCTTGCGCGACGGATGAAAGCGCCACTCGCGATAAATAGCGCGTCAGTTCTTCGTTATCAATGCCAATCACACACAGCTTTTCCGGCACTGGTATGTGCAAATGCTCACAGACCTGTAGAAGGTGACGCGCACGAGCATCGGTCACCGCAATAATCCCGGTCTGTGGGGGTAGCGTTTGCACCCAATCCGCCAAACGATTCTGTGCGTGTTGCCAGTTTTCTGGCGCGGTTTCTATCCCTTGATAAACCACACCACGATATTTTTCTTTTGCCACCAGTTGGTTAAAGGCATGTTCGCGCTCCATTGCCCAACGTTTACCGCTGGAATTGGGCAAACCGTAGAAGGCAAAACGCTGAACGCCTTTCTCCTTGAGATGCAAAAATGCGCTTTCCACTAATGCGTGGTTATCAGTGGCAATGTAATGCACTGGCGGATAGTGTTCGGGTAAATGGTAAGAGCCCCCGACGCCGACAATCGGCACTTCGGCACCCTCTAACAAATGCTGAATTTCTGCATCATCGAAATCTGCAATAACCCCATCCCCTAAACATTCCTTAATGTTATCGATACGGGCACGGAAATCTTCTTCGATAAAAATATCCCACTCGGATTGAGACGCCTGCAAATATTCACCCACCCCTTCCACCACCTGGCGGTCGTAGGCTTTATTGGCATTGAATAACAACGTAATGCGATGACGTTTCTCAAACATGCTTTGTATTTCCTGATAAAAAAATCCGTATATTCAATACCATAATTGCAAAAATGCCGGGGAATATTCACCCGGCACTGTGATCATTTGCACACTACGCTCTACGTTTAGTTGCCGAATCCATCCATACCGCCAACAGCAAAATCGCCCCTTTTACGATGTACTGCCAGAACGTGGGTACATCCATCATGCTCATTCCGTTATCCAGAGAAGCCATGATAAACGCGCCCATCACGGCACCTGCGACACTCCCCACACCACCCGCAAGGCTGGTGCCACCAATCACGCATGCCGCGATAGCATCGAGTTCAGCAATATTCCCGGCAGACGGGGAACCGGCTCCCAGACGTGAGCTCAGAATCAACCCGGCTATCGCAACCATTAGCCCATTGATGGCGAAAACCGCCAACTTGGTGCGCTCAACATTAATACCAGACAGTCTCGCCGCGTCAATGTTGCCGCCAATCGCATAAATACGCCGCCCAAAAGCGGTGCGAGTCGCCATAAACATACCCGCCAGCAGTAATAACGCCAGGATCAGTACCGGTGTTGGCACGCCCCGGTAATCATTGAGTAACCAAATTGCACCTAACACAATCACAGCTGTGATTGCCTGGCGCCCTACGATACCTGTCGATGCGGGTATTTCCAGCCCCAATGCCTGGCGGCGGAGACGCATCCGCCATTGCCAGGCAACAAAAAAGACGAGCCCTAATGTGCCGATACCAAAGCCAATACCCTCCGGGAGATAACTTTGTCCGATTTGCGACATATCGACGCTGGTTGGCGAAACGGTAGTGCCGTTAGTAATGCCGATCAACACACCGCGAAACGCCAACATTCCGGCGAGGGTGACAATAAACGAAGGGACTTTGCGATAAGCCACCCACCAACCGTTCCATGCCCCCAGAACCAGGCCCAGAGCCAGTGTCACAACGATAGTCAGCGGTAGTGGCCAACCTAACCAGACATCGAATATCGCCGCTACACCGCCCAGCAAGCCCATCATTGAGCCAACGGAAAGGTCAATTTCCGCCGAGATAATGACGAACACCATCCCTACCGCCAGAATTCCAGTAATAGCCGTCTGGCGCAGCAGGTTAGATACGTTTCTGGCACTGAGGTAAGAACCATCGGTAGTCCAGGTGAAGAACAGCATGATCGCCACAATCGCGGCAATCATGACAAAAACCTGAAAATTAAGCGCCCGCAACCCCGCAAAAGGCGAAGCCGTAGGTGCCGTGAGTTTCAGTTCAGACTGATTGGTTTTCGACATGCTTTTCACTCCTCAGTGCAGCTTCCATAACCTGCTCCTGGGTCAAATTGTTATTAATCAGATCGGCTTTGATGCGCCCTTCATGCATCACCAGCACTCTGTCACTCAGACCAAGGACTTCTGGTAATTCTGATGAGATAACGATGACCGCAATACCTTGCTGCACCAGTTGGTTGATAAGTTTATAGATTTCATATTTCGCGCCGATATCAATGCCACGCGTGGGTTCATCAAGAATCAGGATGCGGGGATTGAGCAGTAGACAACGCGCCAGAATCGCTTTTTGCTGATTACCGCCGCTGAGCCGGCCAATCGCCAACTCGGGCGAGGAGGTTTTTACCTTCAGCCGCGCGATGGATTGCAGGACGCAGTTTTGTTCAGCGGCATCATCAAGGTGCGTGAGCGCGCCCGAAAACTGGCTAAGTGCCGCCAGCGTGATGTTTTGCCCAACCGCCATCACCGGTACGATGCCGTCTTTTTTACGATCTTCAGGTACCATCGCAATTCCGTGTGCAATGGCTTGCTGACAGTTATCAATGGAAACTTGTTTGTTATCTATGAAAATCCGGCCTTCAGATTTGCCCGGCCAGACACCAAATAAACACTGCACCGCTTCGGTACGCCCCGCGCCCACTAGCCCGGCAATTCCCAGAATTTCGCCTTTATGCAGTGAAAACGAAATGTCGTTCACCCGTTTGATTTGCCGGTTTACCGGATGCCAGGCGGTAAGATGCTCAACGCGCAGAATTTCATCGCCAGTCTGGTGCGGTTCATTGGGGTAAAGCGCCGTCAGCTCGCGCCCAACCATCATGGTGATAATGTCTTCTTCACGCAGCAGTGCCGCTTCGCGGGTGCCGATGTGTTGACCATCGCGGATAACACAGATGGTGTCGGAAATCGCTTTAACTTCATTGAGTTTGTGGGAGATATAAACACAGGCGATGCCGTGCGCTTGCAGGTCACGAATAATCCCCAACAATACCGCCGTTTCTTGCTCGGTTAACGAGGCGGTTGGCTCATCCAGAATGAGAAGACGCACCTGCTTATTCAATGCCTTGGCAATTTCGACCAGTTGTTGCTGCCCAAGCCCGAGCGACCCCACGCGAGTATCGGGGGAAATATTTAAGCTCACCTGTGCAAGCAATTTTTGGCACCTGAGTGTCATGCTGTCGTAGTCCAACACGCCATGCCGTGACATCTCTGCGCCGAGGAAAATATTCTCCAGCACCGTCAAATGCTTAACCAGAGCCAGCTCCTGGTGAATAATCGCAATACCTTTGCGCTCAGTATCGCGGATATGGCTCGCCTGGAGTTTTTCTCCAGCAAACCAAATTTCACCCTCGTAGCTGCCGAAAGGATAAATACCGCACAAGACTTTCATCAGTGTGGATTTGCCGGAGCCGTTCTCGCCACAAAGTGACATCACTTCACCGGAATCAACTGACAAACTGACGCTATCAACCGCCTTCACAACGCCGAAGGTTTTAGTGATATTTTTCATTTCCAATAAACAAGGCATCGCTACTCCTTTACCTCTTTTAAGAGTATTGCCCGTGGTAAACCACGGGCGCAGTAGGCTATAGCTCGTTCTTTTTGTGGAAACCGTCGGCCACAACAGTGCTGTCGATATTGGCTTTGTCGACTTCGATTGGTGTCAGAAGGCGTGAAGGGACATCTTTAACGCCGTTATTAAGAGTGGCATCAGAAGCCGGTTGTTTGCCTTCGCCTAATTCAACGGCAATTTCAGCTGCTGTATTTGCAAGCTTGGTGATTGGCTTATAAACCGTCATGGTCTGCGTACCGGCAATAATACGTTTCACACCGGCTAAATCCGCGTCTTGCCCGGATATCGCTACTTTACCCGCCAACCCTTGCGCACTCAGCGCCTGGATTGCACCCCCTGCAGTGGCATCGTTTGATGCGACAACGGCATCAATTTTATTGTTATTCGCCGTCAGCGCATTTTCCATAATTTTCAATGCGTTTTCAGGTAACCAACCATCAGCCCATTGGTCGCCGACGACTTTTATTTTCCCGTTATCAATATACGGTTTTAATACTTTCATCTGCCCGGCGCGGAACAGCTTCGCATTATTATCAACTGGCGAACCACCCATCAAGAAATAATTACCAGAAGGCACTTTGTTAACAATACTTTGCGCCTGGAGTTCACCGACCTTTTCATTATCAAAAGAAATATAATAATCAATATCTGCATTATTAATCATGCGATCATAAGCTAATACTTTTATCCCCTCTCTTTTGGCTTCAGCAATCACGTTGCTTAATACCTGGCCGTTATACGGAATAATGACCAGCACATCGACGCCACGGTTGATCATGTTTTCTATTTGCGAAATTTGCGTTTCTTCGTTGCCGTTAGCGGATTGAACAAAGACTTCCGCACCCAAAGACTCGGCTTTTTTAACAAAGATATCGCGGTCTTTCTGCCAGCGTTCAAGACGCAGATCATCAATTGCCATGCCAATTTTGACTTCTTTGGCGATACTACAGGCGCTGGTGAGTACGAGTGAGGCACACAATGTGAGTAAGAAGTTCTTAATCTTCATTTTCATCTTTTTATACCTGTGTAGGGTGGGATAAATCGGATTAAAAATTATTAACATCTGTTGAACGGGTAGAATTGTTGTC
>DATERH010000165.1:0-6856 GCA_035271785.1 Buttiauxella sp. | reverse complement strand
CGGTCTGAGCCTAACGGGTTTCAGTGCCATGAGCCAAGCAGAAAACCTGATGCAGGTTTATCAGCAGGCACGTTTAAGCAACCCGGACTTGCGCAAATCCGCTGCTGACCGTGATGCCGCATTCGAAAAAATTAACGAAGCACGCAGCCCGTTGCTGCCGCAGCTTGGCCTTGGTGCTGATTATGAGTACACCAATGGGTTTAGTGACGCTAATGGCATCGACTCCAGGGCGGGCAGTGCTTCTTTGCAGTTGACGCAAACCATTTTTGATATGTCGAAATGGCGTGCTCTGACCTTGCAAGAAAAATCAGCTGGTATTCAAGATGTCACTTATCAGACTGACCAACAAACTCTGATTCTGAATACTGCAACAGCCTATTTTAATGTGTTGAGTGCTATTGATGCGCTGTCCTTCACAGAAGCACAGAAACAGGCTATTTATCGTCAGTTGGATCAAACCACTCAACGCTTTAACGTAGGCTTGGTAGCCATTACCGACGTACAGAACGCCCGTGCACAATACGATAACGTATTAGCGAACGAAGTAACTGCACGAAACAATCTGGATAACGCGGTAGAAACGCTGCGCCAGGTAACCGGTAATTATTACCCGTCTTTGGCATCGCTGAATGTTGATGGCTTCAAAACCAACAAGCCTGATGGTGTGAATAATCTGCTGAAAGAAGCGGAAAAACGCAACCTGGCATTGTTGCAAGCACGCCTGTCTCAAGACTTGGCTCGCGAGCAAATTCGCTACGCGGAAACCGGCCACATGCCAACCGTGGGTTTGACTGCATCGACTGGTGTTTCCAACACCACCTACAGCGGTTCTAAAACAAACAGTACGCAGTACGATGACAGCGATATGGGCCAGAATAAAATCGGCCTGAACTTCTCTTTGCCGCTGTACACCGGTGGTTCCGTTAACTCTCAGGTGAAACAAGCGCAATACAACTTCGTAGGCGCAAGTGAGCAACTTGAAAGCGCGCATCGTAGCGTAGTGCAAACAGTTCGCTCTTCGTTTAACAATGTTAATGCGTCTATCAGTACGATCAACGCTTACAAACAAGCGGTTGTGTCTGCACAAAGCTCTTTAGATGCGATGGAAGCAGGCTATTCCGTGGGGACTCGTACCATCGTTGATGTGTTGGATGCGACCACTACGCTGTATAACGCAAAACAACAGCTTTCCAGCGCTCGCTATAACTACCTTATCAACCAGCTGAATATTAAGTCAGCACTGGGTACGCTTAACGAACAAGATCTTGTTGCGTTAAACGGAACATTAGGTAAACCAGTACCAACGACTGCAGAAAATGTTGCTCCAGAGACGCCAGAGCAGAATGCTCTCGCAGAGGGTTATTCAGCGGACACAGCAGCAACGACTGACACTGCAACACCTGCAAAAGTGACTCCAGTTTCAACAACCAGTACCAAATCAACTAACCCATTCGGTAACTGATGACGTTATTTGGGGGCGTGACTATACGCCCCCATCACAACTTGCGACATTGAACGTAAGGCAAAGTAAAGATCGCCCTCCTAATGCCCGTCATCGCTTTAATTTCAACCATTCATCCCCTATTCTAAGCACAATATTAGCTTCATCCCTTTGGGCTCAGGACAGATAAATGAAACGGACAAAAATCATAAACCACGCATCGTTCCGCAAAAGCTGGGGCGCTCGCCATTTGACGCCGGTTGCATTGGCGGTTACCGCTGTGTTTATGCTTGCCGGTTGCGAGCAAAATGACGAAACAGTCTCCATGTATCAAAATGCGGATGACTGCTCTCAAGCTAATCCTGGCAAAAGTGCCGAATGTACAACTTCCTACAATAACGCGCTAAAAGAAGCAGAACGTACTGCACCTAAATATAAATCGCGTGAAGAATGTATCGCTGAGTTTGGTGAAGGCCAATGTCAACAAGCTCCTGCGCAAGCTAGCATGGCGGGTGAACAAGCTCAGGCACAACCACAGCAAAGCGGCAGCTTCTGGATGCCATTGATGGCCGGTTACATGATGGGTCGTCTGATGGGCGGCGGTGCAGGCTTTGCGCAGCAACCACTGTTTACCTCAAAGAACCCAGCAAGCCCTGCTTACGGTAAATATGCCGACGCCAGTGGTAAGAACTACGGTGCCGCCACTCCTGGCCGTACTACAACTGTACCGAAAACTGCGATGGCACCTAAACCTGCCACCACCAGCACGGTGACACGCGGCGGGTTCGGTGATTCAGTCGCTAAACAATCGACTATGCAGCGCAGCACCAGCACGAAAGCAACTGGCACTTCTCGTTCCATGGGTGGCTAAGAAATTATGGAAAGAATTGCGATTACTGAGCGCCCGGATTGGCGCGAGAAAGCCACAGAATACGGTTTCAACTTTCACACTATGTATGGCGAACCGTACTGGTGTGAGGATGCGTACTATAAGCTGACGCTTGCCCAGGTGGATCGCCTGGAAGACGTTACTACTCAATTGCATCAGATGTGCCTGAAGGTTGTCGAGAAAGTGGTGAGCAGCGATGAGCTGTTAGCTAAATTTCGCATTCCTAAGCACACCTGGGAATTTGTGCGTCAGTCATGGCGTACCCAGCAACCGTCGCTTTACTCACGCCTGGATATTGCATGGGATGGCGTTGGCGAACCAAAGTTGCTGGAAAACAATGCTGATACACCAACCTCTTTATATGAAGCGGCGTTCTTCCAGTGGATTTGGCTCGAAGATCAAATCCAGGCTGGGAATCTGCCAGCAGAAAGCGATCAGTTCAACAGCCTGCAAGAGAAGATCATTGAACGTTTTGCCGAACTGAAGCAGCAACACGGTTTCAACCTGGTCCATTTCGCTTGTTGTCAGGATACAATTGAAGATCGCGGTACGGTTCAGTACCTGCAAGATTGTGCCGCAGAAGCAGAAGTGGCCAGCGAGTTCGTGTACATGGAAGATATCGGCCTGGGCGAGAAAGGCCAGTTTACCGATCTGCAGGATCAGGTGATTAGCAACCTGTTCAAACTGTACCCATGGGAATTCATGCTGCGAGAGATGTTCTCCACCAAGCTCGAAGATGCTGGGGTACGTTGGCTGGAACCGGCCTGGAAGAGTATTATCTCCAACAAAGCATTGCTGCCAATGCTGTGGGAAATGTTCCCGGATCATCCAAACCTGTTGCCTGCTTATTTCGCTGAAGATAACTATCCGGCGATGGATAAGTATGTGGTGAAGCCCATCTTCTCCCGCGAAGGTGCGAATGTGAAGATCATCGAAAATGGCGAAGAAATTGCTCGTGTCGATGGCCCTTACGGCGAAGAAGGCATGATCGTCCAGCAGTTCTATCAATTGCCGAAATTCGGTGACAGCTATGTGCTGATCGGAAGTTGGCTAATCAACGATCAACCTGCGGGGATCGGCATTCGTGAAGATCGCGAGTTAATTACTCAGGATCTTTCACGCTTCTATCCGCATGTGTTTGTAGAGTAAGAATAAAAAACGCGAATATCGCATCGTATTCTTACCCTAAATAATTCAATTTGCAGACAGGCGGCAAGAGAACGAGCCCCCGGGAGCTTACATCAGTAAGTGACTGGGGTGCATTAGCGCAGCCAACCCCCTGCAAGTTGAAGTATGACGGGTAAGTTAGCCGATTTGCACCGACAGCATACTCAGTGACCCCATCTCTATACCGTCTACCGGTAATGTAATCGGCTCTTTGCTATCCCACGCCCCCAGAACATACAGCAATGGCAGGTAGTGATCCGGTGTTGGATTAGATAACGATCCGCCTTCGTGTTGTAAATAGTTCACCAACGGGTGCTCGGCGACCGGCCCAAGCCATGTGAGATTGTCTTTAACGTATTGGTTAAACGACTCAGCCCATGGGTAGGGTGTATTTTCACCGTGCCAGCGTGCGGTACGCAGGTTATGGACCACATTGCCACTCGCAATCAACATGATACCTTGATCGCGTAGTGCAGCAAGCTTGCGACCCATCTCGAAGTGCCAGGCTGCCGGTTTGGTACTATCGATACTGAGCTGTACCATTGGGATATCGGCATTGGGGTACATCTTGATCAAAACCCCCCAGGAACCATGGTCAAACCCCCATGCTTCTTTATCTTGCATCACCGGAATAGGTGCCAGCAGCTCAACCAATTGCTGTGCCAGTTCAGGCGAACCTGGAGCCGGGTAATGGGTATCGTATAACGCCTGTGGGAAACCACCGAAGTCATGGATAGTTTTAGGTGTTTCCATCGCCGTGACACCAGTGCCTTTAGTGAACCAGTGCGCAGATACCACCACAATGGCTTTTGGCCGCGGTAAGGTCTCTCCCAAATGACGCCAGGCTTGGGTATAGTGATTGTCTTCCAGCACGTTCATTGGGCTACCGTGTCCGAGGAACAGCGCAGGCATTCGTTGAGTTGTCATAGTGGTGTCCTTCATCGGGATATTCATTCTATGTACACCACAGTACGCGATTTTGCAGCATGAAGAACTCAGATAAGCATGATGAAGATCATCAGTAAATTTGAATGTAAGCGATGTGTAAAGTTGCTCATCTTGCTCTCGATTTTTATCACGTCGCCCATTAACATAAATGATAATCATTATCAAAAGGAGCGGTAAATGTCAGTACCCTTGATTCTGACCCTGTTTGCAGGGGGAGCCACTTTTATTGGTGCCTTTCTTGGCGTTATCGGCCAGAAGCCATCAAACCGTGTGCTGGCATTTTCTCTGGGTTTTGCAGCGGGAATTATGCTGCTTATCTCGTTGATGGAGATGCTACCTGCGGCACTTCACACCGTAGGGATGTCGCCAGTATTAGGTTATGGTATGTTCATGTTGGGTTTGTTGGGGTATTTCGCACTCGACCGCGCCCTCCCCCATGCACATCCGCAAGACTTGATGGACAGCAAACCACAACCTCGTAATTTACGCCGTACCGCGTTACTGCTGACTCTCGGTATTAGTCTGCACAATTTCCCGGAAGGGGTGGCAACCTATGTGACGGCTAGCAGTAATCTGGAATTAGGGATGGGTATTGCACTCGCCGTCGCACTACACAACATTCCAGAAGGATTAGCGGTTGCAGGCCCGGTGTATGCAGCAACAGGTTCTAAACGCAAAGCCATTTTCTGGGCAGGGATTTCGGGACTCGCAGAAATTCTTGGAGGTGTACTGGCCTGGTTGATTCTTGGCTCTATGGTTTCGCCGGTTGTCATGGCTGCGATTATGGCTGCCGTCGCGGGGATTATGGTGGCGTTGTCTGTCGATGAACTGATGCCGCTAGCCAAAGAAATTGATCCTCATAACAACCCAAGTTATGGCGTTCTTTGTGGTATGGCAGTAATGGGATTTAGTCTGACGTTACTGCAAACCAACGGAATTGGTTGATAGACTCATCATTCAAATTGCAGGGGTGTTGGCTGCAACTCGAATTATCTCGAGTTTAAGTGAATTAATTTTATAAGAAGCCCGGTATAGATGAACTGACTCCATAGAAACCGGGCTTTTACATCTTAGCTGGCTTTGCGTTCGTGAGTCTGGCGATATGCCACCAGATCTTCAATCGTCACTACCGCCATGTTGTGTTCGCGAGCAAAGGTAATGCACTCAGGCGCGCGCGCCATGCTGCCATCATCGTTGGTCAATTCACACAACACACCCGCAGGTTTGAAGCCCGCAAGTGATACCAAATCAATAGTTGCTTCGGTATGGCCACCACGGGTAAGTACGCCACCTGGTTGAGCACGCAACGGGAAGACGTGGCCCGGGCGGTTCAGGTCACTTGGTTTTGCGCCATCCGCAATTGCGGCCCGCACTGTGGTAATACGGTCTGCAGCAGAAACGCCGGTCGTTACGCCATTTGCAGCTTCAATAGTGACAGTAAACCCGGTGCCATAAGCACTGGTGTTGTTCTCAACCATCATTGGCAAATCAAGTTGTTTACGGCGATCTTCAGTCAGGCACAGGCAAACAATACCGCTACCGTGCCGAATGGTCAGAGCCATTTGCTCAACGGTCATGGTTTCCGCAGGGAAAATCATGTCACCTTCGTTCTCACGATCTTCATCGTCAAGAACCATTACCCCACGGCCTTCACGTAGTGCTTCAAGAGCATGTTCCACGCGCTGTGTCGGGGTGCCAAATGCAGAAAGGAGCGTCTGATTCATGGTAAAAAAACCTCATTAAAATTATGGTTACCAGAATCAGGGCAGTCTTAGGAGCTAAAAAAATAACGTGAGCAAGCTGATTAAAGCCTGTGCTTAGTCGTTACTCTCTCCCATCCGGACTATAACCGTCGGCTCCGGAATTACACCGGATCTGCTGACCTCCAGATTGCTCTGGAGCGCTCGCGGGCTTTCAGCGTTCGCTGATTTACCGCCGGTGGGGAGTTACACCCCGCCCTGAGAATAAGCAGACTTACTATAACGCCGATGATTTTCTCTGGCAACGCCAAACCTTAAGTCTGAATCATTTGGCGTTATTGTTGCAGTCATTTTGCACACGGACAGCGCACAACAACCGCAACGTACACGTAGTACGTGAGGATTGTGAGCACTGCCCAGGTTCAAAATGACAAATAAAATAGCCTAATGGGCCTGGCTCTTAGAATATTTCGGGTTTCTAAGCAACCCCACAGGCATTACACTTAGTGTTAATCGCGTAAGACAATCCCGTAAGATTATGGAAGCCACTATGATTGACCCGAAAAAAATTGAACAGATCGCACGCCAGGTCCACGAGTCAATGCCGAAAGGGATTCGTGAGTTCGGGGATGATGTTGAGAAAAAAGTACGCCAGGTTTTGCAGGCTCAGTTAACCCGTCTGGATCTGGTTAGCCGTGAAGAGTTTGATGT
>DATERH010000164.1:0-3048 GCA_035271785.1 Buttiauxella sp. | reverse complement strand
ATATCAGAACAGCTTAGCCATCTGGACAAAGAATATAGCTACGTTACTTCTTACCTTCTGGTGCTGATTATTGCGTCCTGTTTGTCTTTTGGCGCCAGCATTTTGTACATTGATGTCGCACGCAGAAAGCAGGCTCATTTGAGTTCTTAAGCCTCGCTAACACCCTGAACACGTTAAAAGCCCACATGGTAACTATGTGGGCTTTTTTTGGCTGTAACAGAGCCAGAAACTCACTCTGCTTAAAACTATTCGTCATACACCTTAACAATCTGTCTTACTCTCAACAGGTAATATCCCTGTTCACTTTAAAAGGGATGTTTCTGCATGAATAAATTGATGAAAATTTTGCTATTAAGTGGCGTTGCGCTGTCTGCTACCGCTTGTTCCAGTGACTATGTGATGTCGACTAAAACTGGCGACATGATTATTACGCAAGGGAAACCACAGGTGGATAAAGACACTGGCCTGATTAGCTATACCGATCAGCAAGGCAACGAGCGCCAGATTAATGACGAACAAGTCGTGCAGATGATTAAGAAAGACTGATTTGTACGCTCAAACTGGCCAGTGCTAACTGGCTGGTATTATTTTTTTCCTTTCTCTATTTACCCGCCAAACAGTCTGAAAGATACCAATCTGGAAGGCATCTCGAAGAACTGAAAACTCACCAAATCAATGCGTTAAATTTCACCTTTAGGCAGCGTATGATTTGCGCACAAGGACGGTTTAAATTTGAACTAAAATGATATATTAAGGTGATATATGGCAACAATGTTTGGAGAAATGATGGGACGAATTCTTCTCGATCTGTCGGACGAGGCAATTCAACGCCTTGATAGTCTTAAGCAGAAACGTAATTTACCGCGAGCGGAACTTTTACGAGAAGCGGTGGAGGAGTATCTGGATAGGCAGGCTCAAACCAGTATCAAAGAAGCATTTGGTCTTTGGGGTGAAGAAACACCCGATGGTTTGGAATACGAAAGAAAACTTCGCGAGGAATGGTGAAGCTTATGAACTCTGCTGTTTTTGATACCAATATTTTGATCGATTACTTGAAAGGTCGCCCTGAAGCGCAGGCTACAATCGAAAGCTATGGAAGTAAGCCGTCAATAAGTGTTGTGACCTGGATGGAAGTGATGGTCGGAGCAAAACATCATGCATTGGAACAACAAACCCGGCATTTTCTTTCTCAGTTTGATGTTTTACAGATTGATTCATCAGTGTCAGAAAAAGCGGTGGAAGCACGTCGTCAATATGGAATAAAACTCCCAGACGCCATTATTTTAGCGACTACTCAAGTGAATTCGAAAACGCTGGTAACTCGTAATACTAAAGATTTTCAAAACGTTCCAGGCGTTATCGTACCTTATTCGCTCTCATAAAAAACGGCCCATTGCTGAGCCGTCTGATAGTTATCGGAATGAAACTTACTCCCCTTCCCCCGGGAAAAGGAAAGGGTTGATGCTGCTACGGGCAAAGCCTTCTTGCTCCATGCGTGCATCCAGCACCAGCGAGGATAAATCGTCGGCCACGGCTTCCACTTTGGCATCTTTTTCCTGATACAGAATCTTCAGGTAAGTGCCGCAGTCGCCACAGCTTTCCGCTTTAATCGCTGACTGTTCGCTGTCGAGCGACCAGTAGTTCAAATCGCGGGTTTGCTCGCAGTTGCTGCATTTTACACGCACCACGTGCCATTCGGTTTCGCACAGGTTGCAGTGTAAATAACGCAGGCCACTGGTGCCGCCAATCTGCACGATGCTGGAAACCGGCATCGAACCGCACACCGGGCAGAACTGGCGTTGTTCGCCGTATTCTGCTTTAGCACGCCCAGGAATGAGGCTCGCCATTTGCGCCCAGTAGAGTGACAACGCCGCCCAGATAAACGGAGCTTTGTCGCTACTCACCTGCGCAAAATCTGCGTTAAACAGCGCGGTCGCCATCTCTTCGAGCTCTTGCGTTGACGCCTTTTCCAGATTTTCGATAACCGCCAGCGCCTGGCCACTCATTTCTGGTTTCAGCTCGGCAATCAGCGAGTTCAGCAAACGTTGCCAGTGCGGGTCGCGTGGCAGAACGTGGATATCCAGCGGTGGCTTGCCGGTTTCAGATGATTTCTGAATCAGCGCCGTTAAATCCATTTCCAGTGGGTGGTCGTACAGCACCACTTCCTGCGCATGGGCGATAAGTGCGGCAAAACGCAAGAAATCGCCCAACGGATTATCGGTCGCCAGTTCACGCAGGCGATCTGCACGGCGGTTGTAGAGATGTTTCAGCCGGGGGAATAGTAACGGCGGAATCATATCCGCCGTACGTTTCTCGCTCGTCGCCAGCGTGTCTTGCGGGATTATGCGAATACTCATTCCTGTCGTTTTTCCTGTTTCTGGCGAACTTCACGATACCATTTCGGATGGTGTTTCTTCGCCCAGGACGTTGTGACCCAGCCTTCCACCATCGCGGTAATCGTGCCTTTCACCCAAAGGGCGGCGTAGATGTGGACCATAATAACCACAATCAGTGCCACTGCGGCAAATGAATGCACCATCAGGGCTACGCGAATCACCGGGATTGAGAAAGCAGGAGCAAAGTACGGACGCCAGATAATCACGCCACTCACCAGCAACAATACCAGGAAGATAATCGCCGCCCAGAACACGCATTTCTGGCCGAAGTTATACCGCCCGGTATCACCTACTTCCTCGTTGACGACGATCTTACGAATATTCTTCGCCCAAAAGATATCATCCCGATTGATTAGATTGTGGTGCCAGTAACGGAAAAACATGATGATAAACGAGGCAAACATCACCACACCGACGAACGGGTGGAGGATGCGCGCCAGCTGCGGCGTGCCAAGAATGTGCATTAACCAGTTGAAGGAAGGGAAGAAGAACCCCAACCCGCTCACCGCCGCCAGCACGAAGCAGAAGGCGGTAATCCAGTGGTTAATACGCTCAGGCGCGCTGTATCGCTGAATAGTCACTTGTTTTTTCATGGTTTGCGCACCTCGTCATCGTCATGGTGCAGGTTATCGTCCTCTTCTTCGGCACGGTT
>DATERH010000163.1:0-11688 GCA_035271785.1 Buttiauxella sp. | reverse complement strand
GGGCATGATGGTACTCGAAGAGTACGAACATGCTAAAAAACGTGGTGCGAAAATCTATGCAGAAGTCGTTGGTTTCGGTATGAGCAGCGATGCATATCACATGACTTCTCCACCGGAAACCGGGGCAGGTGCTGCACTGGCTATGGAAAATGCTTTGCGTGATGCAGGTATTACTCCAGGTATGGTGGGTTATGTCAATGCGCATGGCACCTCAACACCAGCTGGTGATAAAGCCGAAACACAAGCGGTTAAGACTATTTTTGGTGAAGATGCTTACCGTGTTCTGGTGAGTTCAACCAAATCTATGACCGGTCACCTGTTAGGTGCTGCTGGGGCTGTAGAGTCTATCTACTCCGTCCTTGCATTGCGCGATCAGGCGATTCCACCAACAATCAACCTTGATAATCCTGACGAAGGCTGTGATCTGGACTTTGTTCCTCATGTTGCGCGCCAGGTAAAAGGCATGGAATACACTTTGTGTAACTCCTTTGGTTTTGGTGGTACAAACGGCTCATTGATCTTTAAAAAGGTCTAAGTCGTTATATAAAGGGCTCGCTTGCGGGCCCTTTATACCCATCATATTTCAAGTCACTGGTGCGTTGGCTTTCCTCGCTCACCCCAATCAATCACTTACTGAAGTAAGCTCCTGGGGATTCTCTGCGTCTCTGCCTTCCCGTAACTCGAATTATTTTGGGTATATGCATCTAAAGTTTCTCTCCCTTGCTGCAACCCCCTACGAACTGGCACTCACCCTAAATAATTCGAGTTGCATCGCGGCGGCAAGTGAACGAGTCCCAATGAGCTTAGTAAACTAAGTGATTCGAGTGAGTGAGCGCTGCCAACAAAGAAGCAACTTGAAAGATGAAGGGTAGACTCACAGAACATTGAGGAGTTGTTATGTATTTGATCAATGGCGAGTTAACGGAACGTTTACCGGCGAACGATCGCGCTGTGCAGTTTGGTGATGGTTGCTTCACCACAGCGCGGGTGTGCAATGGTAGTATTCGTTTTTTAGAACAACACCTCGCTCGTTTACACCAAGCCTGCGATAAGCTCCTGATTCCTTTTGTCGATTGGTCTTTGTTGGCAAACGAGATGCAGCAAATGGCAGCGGCAGAGCAGCAAGCCGTACTGAAAGTGATAATAACTCGTGGCAGTGGAGGGCGCGGTTATAGCATCGCAAATTGTGTGCAGCCTACCCGCTTACTTTCGATTTCAGCTTATCCTGCTTTTTATCCCCAGTGGCGCGAACAGGGTATCACCCTGGCGCTTAGTCCTGTTCGGATGGGTATAAATCCGCACCTTGCTGGAATTAAACACCTGAATCGCCTAGAACAAGTGCTGATTCGTATGCATCTTGAACAGACTCCCGCGCAGGAAGCGCTGGTTCTTGACAGCGATGGGTGGCTTACGGAATGCTGTGCCGCTAATTTATTTTGGCGTAAAGGATCGCAGGTTTTTACGCCGTATATAGATAAATCTGGTGTAAATGGCACCATGCGTCAGCATATTATCGCCTGTCTGGCTGATTCATCGTGGCAGGTGACTGAGGTGCGGGAAAGATTGGACAGCCTGGCTGATGCTGATGAAGTGCTAATTTGCAATGCATTGATGCCCATTATTCCTGTGAACCAGGTTGAATCCTGGCGATTTACATCTCACGAGCTTTATCAATTTTTAGTACCACTTTGTGAGTAACCGATTACCAATGAAAAAGATGCTACGTTTCTTTCTGCTGTTGTTAGTGGTACTCGGCGTGGCGGCAGGCGCTGGCTTATACAAAGTCCGTCAACTCGCCAACAGCCATCTGACTATCAAGCAAGAAACCATATTTACGCTCAAGCCTGGCACGGGTCGCCTGGCGTTGGGTAAACAGTTGTATGAAGAAAAACTGCTCAATCATCCACGAGTATTCCAATGGTTACTAAAAGTCGAACCTGAACTCGCTAATTTTAAAGCGGGAACTTACCGCTTTACCCCGCAAATGACGGTTCGGGAGATGCTCAAACTGTTAGCCAGTGGTAAAGAGGCTCAATTTCCGATTCGATTTGTCGAAGGGACTCGGCTGAGCGACTGGCTGAAACAACTGCGCGAAGCGCCATACATTCAGCACACGCTAAAAGATGACAGCTATGCCACCGTTGCTGAGGTTTTAAAATTCGAGCACCCCGAGTGGATCGAAGGCTGGTTCTTCCCGGATACCTGGTTGTACACCGCGAATACCACTGACGTTGCGTTGCTCAAACGCGCCCATGAACGCATGGTCAAAGCCGTGCAGTCCGCGTGGGATGGCAAGAAAGACGGCTTGCCGTACAAAACACCAAACGATTTGGTCACCATGGCCTCGATTATCGAGAAAGAAACTGCGGTCGCAGCGGAGCGCGATCGGGTAGCGTCGGTGTTCGTTAACCGCCTGCGTATCGGTATGCGTTTACAAACCGACCCAACGGTTATTTACGGCATGGGCGAAAGCTATAATGGTAAGCTGTCGCGCAAAGATCTGGAAAACCCGACACCGTACAACACCTATGTGATTAGCGGTATGCCGCCAGGCCCGATTGCGATTCCTGGTGATGCGTCGCTACAGGCTGCGGCTAATCCGGCAAAAACGCCTTATCTCTATTTCGTCGCGGATGGAAAGGGTGGCCATACATTTAATACCAACCTTGCAGCCCACAATCAGGCTGTGCAGGTCTATATCAAAGCGTTGAAGGACAAGAATGGTCAGTAAATTTATCGTCATCGAAGGGCTCGAAGGAGCAGGGAAAACTAACGCGCATAACGTGGTGGTTGCGACCTTAAAAGAGCTGGGCGTCACCGATCTGGTGTTCACGCGCGAACCTGGTGGCACTCCGCTGGCAGAAAGACTGCGCGAGTTGACGCTGAACAATAAAGGCATCGGTGATGAAATCGTAACGGATAAAGCTGAAGTGCTGATGTTCTATGCCGCCCGAGTACAGCTTGTTGAAACGGTTATCAAGCCAGCACTGTCACGCGGGGCCTGGGTTATTGGTGACCGCCATGACCTCTCGACACAAGCGTATCAGGGCGGTGGCCGTTGTATTGACCAGCAATTACTGATGGCATTGCGTAATACTGTGCTGGGTGATTTTTATCCTGATCTGACCATTTATCTTGATGTTACGCCGGAAGTCGGCCTCTCACGTGCCCGTGCCCGTGGTGAACTCGACAGAATCGAACAGGAATCTATCGACTTCTTTAACCGTACCCGCGCCCGTTATCTGGAGCTTGCTGCAAGTGATAGCCGCATCCGTACCATTGACGCGACACAAACTCTGGATGAGGTTTCGCATGATGTGCGAAACGCCGTGCTTGAGTGGGCTAAGGGGCTGGTGTAATGAAATGGTATCCATGGTTACGCGCGCCCTTTGAACAAATCCTCAGCCAATATCAGGCTGGGCGCGGGCACCATGCTTTGCTGCTTCATTCGTTATCCGGCATGGGTGATGACGCATTAATCTACGCCCTCACTCGTTGGTTGATGTGTCAGCAACCACAAGGTAATAAAAGCTGTGGTCAATGCCGCAGTTGCCAGTTGATGCAGGCTGGAACCCATCCGGACAGTTATGTGGTTGCTCCGGAAAAGGGGAAATCCAGTCTTGGTATCGATGCTATTCGCGAAATAACTGAAAAGCTTTACAGCCACGCCCAACAGGGCGGGGCAAAAGTGGTTTGGCTGGAAGATGCGGGATTGCTAACTGAAGCGGCAGCAAATGCTTTGCTGAAAACCCTCGAAGAACCGCCAAAGAATACCTGGTTCTTCCTGGGGTGCCGTGAACCGGCGCGTCTACCCGCCACGCTGCGCAGTCGCTGCCTGTACTGGTATTTGACGCCACCCGATGAAACTTTTGCGCAGGCCTGGCTTGCGCGGGAAATGCCCCTCAATAGCGAGCAATTGCGCGCGGCACTGCGTTTGAGTTCAGGCGCTCCTGCGGGTGCTCTGGCGTTGCTGCAACCAGAGTCATGGAAACACCGCCAGACACTGTGCGAAAAACTCAACGATGCTTGTGCGACAAAGAACATGCTGGCGTTACTACCGGCACTGAACAGTGATGACGCAACCGTTCGCGTCCACTGGTTATGCTCCCTGTTGGTTGATGCATTAAAATGGCAGCAAGGTGCAACGCTTTGGCTGACCAATGATGATCAACAAGCATTAGTCGCAAATCTTGCCAACAACGCGACACCGGCGATACTACAATCGATTGTGCATAATTGGTTTATCTGCCGTGAAACGTTACTAAGCGTCGTGGGTGTGAACCGTGAATTACTACTGACTGAACAATTACTCACCTGGGAGCGCTTAATGCGACCAGGTGCAGTCCTTCCTACCTTCCATCTTTAAGAGTATCTGTATGTTCCTGGTTGACTCACATTGCCATCTTGATGGCCTCGATTATCAATCGCTGCATAAAAGTGTTGATGATGTTCTGGAAAAAGCCGCAGCACGCGATGTGAAGTTCTGCCTCGCGGTTGCCACCACGCTCGACGGTTATCGCAATATGCGCCAACTGGTGGGTGAACGTCAGAATGTCGCTTATTCTTGTGGTGTGCACCCGCTGAATCAGGACGAAGAATATGATGTAGAGGAACTTCGTCGTCTGGCTGCAGATTCTGGCGTTGTGGCGTTAGGGGAAACAGGGCTGGATTACTTCTATACCCCTGAAACCAAACCTCGCCAGCAGGAATCTTTCCGTCACCACATTCAGATTGGTCGTGAATATAACAAACCCGTGATTGTTCATACACGAGATGCGCGCGCTGATACGTTGTCGATTCTGCACGAAGAGAAAGTGACAGACTGTGGTGGAGTACTACACTGTTTTACAGAAGACAGAGAAACTGCTGGAAAATTGCTCGATATGGGCTTTTACATCTCTTTCTCCGGCATTGTGACCTTCCGCAATGCTGACCAAATCAGGGATGCGGCGCGTTATGTGCCACTGGATCGCATACTGGTGGAAACTGATTCACCATACCTTGCGCCAGTGCCACACCGTGGTAAGGAAAACCAACCTGCAATGACGCGCGATGTGGCGGAATATATGGCGGTACTGAAAGGTGTTTCACTTGAGGAATTGGCCGTTGTGACGACAAAAAACTTCGCCACTTTGTTCCATATTCCCGCCTCACGCCTGCAATCCGTCTGATAAATCTAACTTATTTTAAAGCTCGTAATTAATAATCGAAGCGAGTAAAGTGCACCGCCACAAAAAGGGTGGTGCAGACCACTTTTGTAACGTTTAGAAACGTGTTTTGTAAATTAACGCAAGTTTTTATGATGGGTTTTAGAGAAACGTGATAGCCGTCAAACAAAACTTTGTCGATTTATTTTACTCTGCGTAATAAATCAAAGGGCACTTAAGATGCCTGTATATGGACTGGAACTCCCCCTGGTCCGATGCGCATAACGCGTAAAAAAGCATAAATACTCAGGAGCACTCTCAATTATGTTTAAGAATGCATTTGCTAACCTGCAAAAGGTGGGTAAATCTCTGATGCTGCCAGTATCCGTACTCCCAATCGCAGGTATCCTGCTGGGCGTCGGTTCTGCTAACTTCAGCTGGCTGCCAGCAGTGGTTTCTCATG
This sequence comes from Buttiauxella sp., assembly GCA_035271785.1. Taxonomy (GTDB): domain Bacteria; phylum Pseudomonadota; class Gammaproteobacteria; order Enterobacterales; family Enterobacteriaceae; genus Buttiauxella. The sequence goes on along the minus strand of DATERH010000163.1, from coordinate 6,078 downwards.
TAATGGCGGAAGCGGGCGGTTCAGTATTCGCCAATATGCCGCTTATTTTTGCTATCGGTGTTGCATTAGGCTTCACGAATAACGATGGCGTTTCTGCATTAGCCTCTGTGGTTGCATACGGCATCATGGTTAAGACCATGGCAGTTGTTGCACCATTGGTTCTGCATTTACCAGCTGAAGAGATCGCAGCAAAACACCTGGCTGATACTGGTGTTCTGGGCGGTATCATCTCTGGTGCAATTGCAGCCTACATGTTTAACCGTTTCTACCGCATCAAGCTGCCAGAATACCTGGGCTTCTTCGCGGGTAAACGTTTCGTACCGATCATTTCTGGTCTGGCTGCGATCTTCATGGGCATTGTGCTGTCCTTCGTTTGGCCTCCAATCGGTACGGCTATTCAGACCTTCTCTCAGTGGGCTGCGTACCAGAACCCGGTTGTGGCATTTGGCATCTACGGTTTCGTAGAACGTTGCCTGGTACCATTTGGTCTGCACCATATCTGGAACGTTCCATTCCAGATGCAGATTGGTGAATACACCAACGCAGCAGGTCAGGTATTCCACGGCGATATCCCACGTTACATGGCAGGTGACCCAACTGCGGGCAAACTGTCTGGTGGCTTCCTGTTCAAAATGTACGGTCTGCCTGCTGCTGCTGTTGCAATCTGGCACTCAGCTAAACCTGAGAACCGTGCAAAAGTCGGCGGTATCATGGTCTCCGCTGCACTGACCTCGTTCCTGACCGGTATTACCGAGCCGATCGAGTTCTCCTTCATGTTCGTTGCTCCAATCCTGTACGTTATCCACGCGATTCTGGCAGGCCTGGCGTTCCCAATCTGTATCCTTCTGGGTATGCGTGACGGTACTTCCTTCTCTCACGGTCTGATCGACTTCATCGTGCTGAGCGGAAACAGCAGCAAACTGTGGCTGTTCCCAGTGGTTGGCCTGTGCTACGCGGCGATTTACTACACCGTGTTCCGTGTGCTGATTAAAGCTCTTGACCTGAAAACTCCAGGTCGTGAAGAAGAAACTGTTGAAACCACAGCTACTTCTAAAAGCGAAATGGCACCAGCTCTGGTTAGCGCATTTGGTGGTAAAGAAAACATCACTAACCTGGACGCATGTATTACCCGTCTGCGTGTTAGCGTGGCCGACATCTCTAAAGTCGACCAGGCTGGCCTGAAGAAATTGGGTGCGGCAGGTGTGGTAGTAGCTGGTTCAGGTGTTCAGGCAATCTTCGGTACTAAATCCGATAACCTGAAAACTGAAATGGATGAATGGATCCGTAACAGCTAAGAAGACGTTGGGGAGACTGAGGGAGGCCATTGGCCTCCCTTTTTTATAGCCTTCATACTTCACGTTGTCTCTTTGTTGGCTTCGTTCTCTCGCCCGAATCACCGACTAAGGTAAGCTCATCGGACTCGTTCTCTTGCCGCCGCGATGCAATATGAATTATTTAGGCTAGGGTGTGAAAAGGGACAGCTAAATTATGTTTTGTAGGGCGGATAAGCTTGCGTCACCCGCCATTAAGTATGCTAGAAAGCGTAGTTGGCACTAACAGAATAGTTACGTGGTGCGCCGTACACGATGGAGCGGCTTTCGATATTGGTGTCGTAGGTTTCATCAAACAGGTTATCGATGTTCGCCTGCACGGAGAAGGCTTTCGTGACCTGATAACGGGCAAACAAATCAACCAAGGCAAAGCTGCCTTGTTCTGCACGGAATGTACCACCAGGAACCGGAACGTCTGACCAGACATGGTCTTGCCAGTTCACACCACCACCCACAGTCAATTCACGCAGTGTCGGAATGCGATAGCTGGTGAACAGTTTTGCGGAGGTACGCGGTAGATTCGGGTTAACTGCATTGCCGTCGCTGTCCTCAGCCACATAGCGGGTTGCACCAAACGTCATCTGCCAGTCATCGGTCAGCGCGCCGTTAATCTCAAATTCGACTCCTTTGCTTACGGTGCCATCGGCTTCACGATAGGCGGTTTCGCCGTTGCTATCAGGGATAACCGTGCCGGTTGATTGCGCGAGGTTATCTTGCTCAATACGGAACACGGCCAGAGAGCTGGTCAGACGGCTGTTCATCCAGTCTGATTTCACGCCCGCTTCATAGTTGTTACCCGTAATTGGGGTGAGATAATTTCCTTGCTCATCACGCTGGGTTTGCGGATTAAAGACCGAGGTGTAACTTGCATAAGTTGACCAGTCTTCATTGATATCAAATACCACGCCCGCATAAGGGGAGGTGTTATTTTTCTCAAGATTTTGCGTCAGGGTGTGCAGATTATATTTGGTATAACGCGCACCGACGATCATGTGCAGCGGGTCGGCGAGGGTAATGCGCGTTGCCATATAGGCAGATTTCTGATGAACAGTATCTTGCTGAGCGAGGCTCAGTGGCGACCAATTAGTTTCCGGGAAATCACCGTCGTAGTCATTGAAATTACCTAACTGTGTATCGCTGACGTTTTCCCAGGAGCTGTAATAGGTATTTTTTTGCTTGGTATAGTTGGTTCCAATCATTAACTCATGTTGGCGACCAAACAATTCATAAGAACCATTGGCGAAGGTATCCAGTGCGTCGACCTTGCGTTTGCCAGTGTTATAACCGGTACCACCGACGTACGGATAAAACGCGCCGTAAGGGCTGACCATCAAGCCGGTGTTCTTATCCACCAGTCCGTCCAGGTACATCTGTTTGCTCTCGAGATCCATTTCGGTGTGCGTACCGTTGACGGTAAGCTGCCAGTCATTACCCAATTTTTGCTTCAGCGTGAAGAAAGTGCGCTGGGATTCTTTATCGTTGTAGGCCCACTCAGGTGCAGTGCTGTAGCTGCGGTCTGGATTTGTTTTGCTGCCATCGGTATACCAACGCGGGATCCCGCCCCAGGTCGGGTTGTTGACATTGGTTTCCTGATAGTCATAACCAACCGAGAAGCTGGTGGCCTCGGTCAAATCAGCATCTAAAACACCATAGAAAAATTTCTTCTTCTGATTGTAGCGATCAATCCAACTGTCATTGTCCTGATAACCGGCCACCATGCGCCCACGAATATTTCCGTTATCAGTTAATGGTGTAGACATATCAGCGACATAGCGCTGCTTGTTCCAACTGCCATACTCGGCAGAAACCTCGGTTTCAAATTCACGACTGTCGGCGTGTTTGCGCACCATATTCACGGCGGCTGAAGGGTTACCCGTGCCTGTCATCAAGCCACTAGCGCCGCGCACCACTTCAATTTGCTGGTAAATGGCAGTATCGGTCAGTGCATCGCCGAGGTTCCAGCGCGCTTCAAACAGTGTCGGAATGCCATCGACCATATAGTTGTCGATCATAAAACCGCGGGAATAGAACGTGCTGCGGTCGGAGTCGGCAACACTTTCCGTCACACCAGTGGTGTTCTTCAGCACATCACCCAGCGATTCCAGTTTCTGGTCTTTCATGCGCTGTTCGCTGATGATGCTGACAGATTGGGGGATATCGCGTGGGACCAATAGCATTTTGGTGCCGCTGGTGGTGGTTTTAACACTGTAATCCTGATCTTCAGCATCGCTCGGGTCAGACACCGAATTTTCGACGACCATCGTTTCTTCAGCTTTTTGCGTCTCGGAGAAAGCGGTAGAAGGCATCAGTGCAAAAGCAATGCAGGAAGCCAGGACTGAAATTGCGCTGGCAGGTGTGCGCTGCCCGTCCTTGGTAGAAATGGTTAAAGACATCTCAAAACCCTTAGTCATTGGTTGGTAATTTTGCCTCAGCACCAAAGCAGTCCGGTTACTGAGTACATTTGTGGTTTTAGTTTGACATAAGTCATACGAATGAAAATGCAAATGAGAAATATACGCATTCAATTGAATGATGTAAACAATTGTGACAATTGAAATGAAATGGCGTTTTTATTTACGCAAATTGCAGGGTATTTATTAAGCGAAGGCGGCAATGCTACCAGGCGTCATATAAAGAAATAATGGGTTAAGGTTGAAAGAGGATGAGTAACTCGCTCATACTCTTACGTTAACCCCGTCATACTGCGATTAAAAACGGTTGGGCATAGTCGTCCTGTACTGAACAGGCATCATTTGATTGGGCAAAATAGCCAGCAATTCATGAATAAAGGTAACGTCATGGTCGAAGAAACCATTTTCAGTAAAATTATCCGTCGCGAAATCCCGGCTGATATCGTTTATCAAGATGAGTTAGTCACTGCATTCCGTGACATATCGCCACAGGCTCCGACCCATATCCTTATCATTCCCAATATCCTGATCCCGACGGTTAACCACGTTACGGCTGAACATGAGCAGGCGTTAGGTCGCATGATTACCGTAGCCGCAAAAATTGCTGAACAGGAAGAGATTGCGGAAGACGGCTATCGTCTGATCATGAACTGCAATCGCCACGGCGGGCAGGAGGTTTACCATATCCACATGCACCTGCTGGGTGGGCGTGTGCTTGGGCCGATGCTGGCCCATAAAGGATAAGTTGATGAAAATTAACTCGCTGTTAATGCTACTGGCCATCATTTCTGTGGTGGGATGCAGGTCCAAACCCGCGATTCCCGTCAATGATGGGCAAACGCTGGTTATGGAAACGGCAGTACTTGCGGCGGGGATCAGTGCTGAAAAACCAGATATTTCAACTGATAACGGTGCCACTGTTTCGCGAAGCCAGCTGTATAATGAACAGTCTAAACCGGTCATCATCAGCTATCGTTTTTATTGGTATGACGCAAAAGGGCTAGAGATTCATCCTCTCGAGCAATCACGTACGGTGACCATACCTGCAAAATCTAACGTTTTGGTGTCATCAATAGCCAGCTATCCAGACGCACGAAAAGTTCGTCTTTCTCTCTCTTTATAAGGGGTGAATTTTGATTAAGGGAATCCATCGTTACCTGGTAATCATCGCTGCGGCGATGATTTTGTCCGGGTGTATTAACCGTGGTGAAGCACCTGCACCTGTGGAAGAAGTGAAGCCCGTTCCGCAGAAACCTGCCGAACCGAAACCGACCGTTCCAACGGTGCCGACTGTTCCAACTCAGCCAGGCCCAATTGAACAGCCACAACCAACGATTCCTGCGACTCCTAAGGTCCGCAGTTACGACTGGGGCAGTGCCATGCAGCCGATGGTCGGCAAAATGTTACAAGCCGATGGCGTAACCGCAGGTGGCGTTCTGCTGGTGGACAGTGTCAACAATCAAACCAATGGCACGCTGCAAACCAGTAAAGCGACAGAAGCGTTGCACGGTGCATTGGCGAACAACAGCAAATTCACCCTTGTTTCCGCACAACAGCTATCACTGGCAAAACAGCAACTGGGATTATCGCCACAAGATAGCCTGGGCTCTCGTAGCAAAGCGATAGGTATTGCACGTAACGTTGGGGCGCAGTATGTGTTGTATAGCAATGCCAGTGGCAATGTGAACGCACCGACACTGAAAATGCAGTTGATGCAGGTACAGACGGGCGAAATTATTTGGTCAGGAAGCAGTGCTGTACAACAGACCCAATAACTCAACACTGCAAAGTGTGATTGAAAAATATCTTCCGGCGGCTCAGGCCGCCGGTTGCTTTTCTCCGCTTGAGGGATTGAGTGGGGGGAGTGTGCATTTCACGCTTGGAACGCGGGAATATGTCGCGCGACAACAGCTTGAAACTCCAATGCCGGGGGTGTCTCTGACGCGACAATACCGCGCATTAAAGCGAATTTCTCATGGAATTGGGTCGCGTCCTGTTTGCAGGGCCGACGGCTGGTTAATTGTCGAATGGTTGAGTGGGGAAGTAAAATCAGAGCTGCCCTCACTGCATTCGCTAACTTCCTTGCTGTATGATTTACATCATCAACCTTTCTTCGGCTGGCGAATCAATCTGTTGCCTGTACTTGAACATTATTGGCAAATGGCAGCAAGCGAGCGAAGACATTTGGTGTGGCTGCGACTGCTTAAAAAGATGAAAAAGCAGGGCGAGCCGAAACCGTTACGTCTTGCTGCTCTGCATATGGACATTCATGCCGGTAATCTGGTGCATCAGGCGCAAAGTATCAAACTCATCGACTGGGAATATGCCGGTGATGG
>DATERH010000162.1:0-12501 GCA_035271785.1 Buttiauxella sp. | reverse complement strand
TCTTCAGTTTCGCCTGAACGGTGAGAGATGACTGCAGTGTAGCCAGCATCTTTCGCCATTTTGATCGCAGCCAGAGTTTCGGTCAGAGAACCGATCTGGTTGAATTTGATCAGAATGGAGTTAGCGATACCGTTGTCGATACCTCTTTTCAGGATCTGGGTGTTAGTTACGAACAGATCGTCACCAACCAACTGGATTTTATCGCCCAGAACTTTAGTCTGGTGTGCGAAGCCATCCCAATCAGACTCGTCCAGACCGTCTTCGATAGAAACGATTGGGTATTTATTAGTCAGATCTTCCAGGAATGCAGTGAACTCTTCAGAGGTGAAAGCTTTGTTGCCTTCGCCAGCCAGAACGTATTTACCGTCTTTGTAGAATTCAGAAGCAGCACAGTCCATAGCCAGAGTAATGTCTTTACCCAGCTCGTAACCTGCAGCTTTAACCGCTTCAGCGATGACAACCAGTGCTTCAGCGTTGGAACCCAGGTTTGGCGCATAGCCACCTTCGTCACCAACAGCAGTACCCATGCCTTTAGATTTCAGAACTTTAGCCAGAGTGTGGAAAACTTCAGAACCCATACGGATGGCTTCTTTCAGGTTTTTCGCGCCAACTGGTTGAATCATGAACTCTTGGATATCAACGTTGTTATCAGCATGCTCGCCACCGTTGATGATGTTCATCATAGGCAGTGGCATAGAGAATTTGCCTGGAGTGCCGTTCAGTTCAGCGATGTGTGCATACAGCGGCAGGCCTTTAGAGGCAGCAGCAGCTTTAGCAGCAGCAAGAGAAACAGCCAGGATTGCGTTAGCGCCGAAGTTGGATTTGTTTTCGGTACCGTCCAGGTCGATCATGATCTTATCGATGTTAGCCTGGTCTTTCGCATCTTTACCAATTACAGCCGCAGCGATCGGGCCGTTAACTGCAGCAACGGCTTTCAGAACGCCTTTGCCCAGGAAGCGAGATTTGTCGCCATCGCGCAGTTCCAGCGCTTCGCGGGAACCAGTTGAAGCACCTGATGGTGCAGCAGCCATACCTACGAAACCGCCTTCCAGATGAACTTCAGCTTCAACAGTCGGGTTACCACGGGAGTCGATGATTTCACGACCGATGACTTTAACGATTTTGGACATTAGATTTTCCTCAGTACAAGTTAAACTAAAACTCCAGACAAACAACGCGCGAAACATTCGCGCGTTGTCATTCTAACTTTCTGCTTACTTCACCTGACGCTTTTGGTACTCACCGGCAGCTTTAACAAAGCCTGCAAACAGTGGGTGGCCATCACGCGGAGTCGAAGTAAATTCCGGGTGGAACTGGCAAGCAACAAACCAAGGATGATTTGGTACTTCGATGATTTCTACCAGTTGGTCATCACCGGAACGGCCCGCAACGCGCAGACCTGCTGCTTCAATTTGCTTCAACAACATATTGTTGACTTCATAACGATGGCGATGACGCTCAACGATTGTCGGTTCACCGTACATCTGGCGCACCAGACTACCATCGGTCAACTGACACTGCTGGCCGCCAAGACGCATAGTACCGCCTAAGTCGCTCTTTTCAGTACGAACTTCAACGTTACCTTCTTCATCTCGCCACTCGGTGATTAAGGCGACCACCGGGTATTTACAGTCTGGCACAAATTCCGTTGAGTTGGCGTTAGCCATGCCCGCAACGTTTCGTGCAAACTCGATCAGCGCAACCTGCATACCTAAGCAAATACCCAAGTAAGGAATGTTCTGCTCACGAGCATAGCGCGCAGTAGCAATTTTGCCTTCCACACCACGGTAACCGAAACCGCCAGGGATAAGGATAGCATCCAATCCCTTCAGCATTTCTTCAGCGCCGCGAGTTTCAACATCCTGCGAGTCAATCAGCTTGATGTTAACGGTCAGACGATTTTTCAAGCCACCGTGTTTCAGCGCTTCAATCACAGATTTGTAGGCATCTGGCAGCTCAATATACTTGCCGACCATACCAATCGTAACTTCGCTTGTTGGATTCGATTCTTCGTAAATAACTTGTTCCCATTCGGACAAGTTAGCTTCAGGAACGTTCAAGCTGAATCGTTTACAAATATAATCGTCCAAACCCTGTGATTTCAACAGGCCTGGAATTTTATAGATGGAATTGACATCTTTTAGAGAAATAACCGCTTTCTCCGGGACGTTACAGAACAATGCAATTTTTGCACGTTCGTTTGCCGGCACAACGCGGTCAGAACGGCAGATCAGCACATCTGGCTGAATACCAATGGAAAGCAGTTCTTTTACGGAGTGTTGAGTCGGTTTAGTTTTCACTTCACCGGCAGCAGCCAGGTATGGCACCAGAGTCAGGTGCATATACAGGGTGTGCTCACGACCCACTTCTACAGCCATCTGACGAATCGCTTCGAGGAACGGCAGGGATTCGATATCACCTACAGTTCCGCCGATTTCTACCAGTACGACATCGTAGCCTTCGCCACCTTCAAGGATGCGTTCTTTGATAGCGTTCGTGATGTGTGGAATAACCTGGATAGTCGCACCCAGATAGTCGCCACGGCGTTCTTTACGCAGAACTTCTGAGTAGATACGGCCAGTAGTGAAGTTGTTACGACGTGTCATTTTATTGCGAATGAAACGCTCGTAGTGACCTAAATCCAGGTCGGTTTCAGCGCCGTCTTCTGTAACGAACACTTCCCCATGTTGAGTAGGGCTCATGGTACCCGGATCGACGTTGATGTACGGATCGAGTTTCATGATGGATACGTTGAGGCCACGGGCTTCGAGAATAGCTGCGAGGGAGGCTGCGGCAATGCCTTTACCCAGAGAGGAAACGACCCCGCCGGTCACAAAAATATAGTTCGTTGTCATGCTGAACCTGAGAAGTTAGGTTTAAAGACGATGGGAGTACCAAGACGGGAAAGTAGTATACCCGAACAGTATCGGCGCCACAAACTTTCATTCTGTCTGCAAAGCCCTGACCTCGCACTTTGTCAGGGCAATGAAAATAGCCCGTTTGGTATAAATGTTTTTGACGTAAATCAATCGCTTGTTAAATTGAAATGGTCGAAACGTGCGCCTGAGCCAAAAAACACGTTAGATATCAGAATCCTTGCCTTTAACTTGTTGCCAGGCATTTTCCATCTGTTCGAGTGTCGCTTGCTCCATTTTTAACCCTTGTGCGGCAATAATCTGTTCTACTTCGCGGAAACGACGCTCGAATTTCAGGTTAGCTTTTTGTAATGCCGTCTCAGCTTTGGTACCCAAATGGCGAGCCAGATTGACGGTGGCGAACAATAAATCACCGACTTCTTCTTCCAGTTTTGCTTCATCGACGACGGCCTGTTTTGCCTCAAACATCACTTCGTCGATCTCTTCGTAAACTTTGTCTAACACAGGTCCAAGCGTCGTCCAATCGAAACCAACCGCTGAACAACGCTTCTGGATTTTGTGTGCACGCATTAAAGCGGGTAAAGCATGAGGAATATCATCGACTGCAGAATGCTGCGCTTTTTCAGCACGTTCATCACTTTTGATTTGCTCCCAGCGAGTCAGCACTTCGGTGCTGTTTTCCGCAGTCGCGTCGGCGAAAATATGTGGGTGACGACGTTCAAGTTTGTCGCTGATTGCCTCGCAGATATCGTCGAAATTGAAGCGCCCTTCTTCCTGAGCCATCTGTGCGTAAAACACCACCTGGAACAGTAAATCGCCCAATTCACCGCGTAAATCATCAAAATCTTCGCGGTTGATGGCATCCAGCACTTCGTAAGTCTCTTCCAGGGTATAGGGAGCGATGGTCGCGAAGGTTTGCTCTTTATCCCACGGGCAACCTGTTTCCGGGTCACGCAGGCGCTTCATGATGCCCAGCAGGCGGGTGATTTGGCTCATATCAATTCCTTACACATACAAAAATTAAAGGCGGGATTTCTCCCGCCCTTTTGTGAGGTACAACTAACCGTGCAATCGCTTCGCGTCGATAATATCCGGCACCTGATTCAATTTGCCCAGTACGCGCCCGAGTACCTGCAGGTTGTAGATCTCGATATTCATATCGATGGTCGCCAGCTGCTGTTTGGTATCGCTGCGGCTCGCTACGCCTAACACGTTGACCTTTTCATTCGCCAGAATCGTGGTGATGTCACGCAACAAACCGCTGCGGTCGTTGGCCGTCACTCGCACCACCAACGAATAACCACTGGAGTAACTTTCGCCCCACACTGCATCAACAATACGTTCTGGCGCGTGTGATTGCAGCTCTGCAAGCTGGTCACAGTCTGCACGGTGGATAGAGATCCCACGCCCCTGCGTAATGAAGCCGACTATCTCGTCACCGGGAATCGGTTGGCAGCAACGCGCAATGTGGTGCATCAGATTGCCCACCCCTTCCACTACGACGCGGCCATTGTCTTTGCTGCGCGACTGTGGCGTGTGCGTTTTTTGCTTCAGTTGACGAAGAGCTTGCTCATCCTGTTCAGCGGCAGTCGGCTTGTTAAACTGCGATTGCAGGTAGTTACTCATCTGATTTAGACGAATATCCCCGCCGCCAATTGCCGCCAGTAACTCTTCCACTTCATTGAAGTTATAACGTGGCAGTAACGACTTTTCAGCCTCTTTCAGGCTGATACCGAGATGCTCAATTTCATCATCAAGGATTTGGCGTCCGGCCAGAATGTTTTTGTCGCGGTCTTGTTTACGGAACCAGTTGTGGATTTTGGCGCGTCCACGACTTGTGGTGATGTAGCCCAGGTTTGGGTTCAACCAGTCACGGCTCGGATTCGGCTGTTTCTGGGTGATAACTTCAATCTGATCACCCATTTGCAGCTGATAGGTAAACGGCACAATGCGCCCACCTATTTTCGCGCCGATGCAGCGGTGCCCGACATCGCTGTGAATGTGGTAAGCAAAGTCCAGCGGTGTGGAGCCTGCCGGTAAATCCACCACATCACCTTTCGGGGTAAACACATACACGCGGTCATCAAACACCTGGCTGCGGACTTCATCCAGCAATTCGCCGGAATCGGCCATTTCTTCCTGCCAGGCAATCAGTTTACGCAGCCATGCAATACGATCTTCGTGGCCTGAACTGCCGCTACGTGCGTGGCCTTCTTTGTATTTCCAGTGCGCAGCAACGCCAAGCTCTGATTCTTCGTGCATCTGCTTGGTGCGAATCTGAATTTCGATAGTCTTGCCGTTTGGCCCCAGCACCACGGTATGAATCGACTGATAACCGTTGGGTTTTGGATTGGCGACGTAATCATCAAACTCGTCAGGCATATGGCGATAATGCGTGTGGACGATACCGAGTGCCGCGTAGCAATCCTGCAAACGTTCTGCTACAACGCGCACCGCACGCACATCAAACAGCTCATCAAATGCGAGGGATTTTTTCTGCATCTTGCGCCAGATGCTATAGATGTGTTTTGGGCGGCCGTAGACTTCAGCCTTTACACCCTCTTCTTTCATCGCTTTACGCAGCGCGCTGACAAACTCGTCGATGTAATGCTCACGGTCGATACGACGCTCATGCAGCAATTTTGCGATACGTTTGTATTCCGCAGGATGCAGGTAACGGAAGCAGTAATCTTCCAGCTCCCATTTGAGCTGGCCAATACCCAGGCGGTTGGCGAGCGGCGCATAGATATTGGTACACTCTTTTGCCGCCAGAACGCGTTCGTCTTCCGGTGCGTCTTTCACTTCACGCAGGTGAGCGATGCGCTCTGCGAGTTTGATAACCACGCAGCGGAAATCGTCCACCATCGCCAGCAACATACGACGAACGTTATCGACCTGTTCAGCAGAGACTGAATCGGTATGCGCGGCTTTAAGCTGGCGGATTGCGGCCATGTCGCGCACGCCGTGAATCAGCGTGACGACCTGGTTATCAATGCTTTCACGCATCACCTCTTCGGTGACCACACCTGCGTCGGCAAGAGGGAACAGCAATGCGGCTCGTAGCGTATCGTTGTCCATGCTCAGCATCGACAAGATTTCCACCATTTCGACGCCACGCCACAACAGCAATTCCGCGTTTGGATGGCCTTTGGTCTGCTGCTCGCAATACCGCCAGGTTTCGGCTAAGCGTTCACATGACTGCTGGTTGGTGATCCCGAGGCTAGCAATCCATCTATCGGGCGCAAATTCGCCAGCTTTATTGAGATGTGCACTTCTTACCGCAACCATTGTCCGTCCTCTTCGGTGGGGTATAAATCAAATCAAGCGATCTGATCTATCCGCTCAAACAGCGCCATCGACTCCAGGTGCCCTGTGTGCGGAAACATATCCAGCATTGCCAGTTGACGCAGTTGATAACCTGCGGCCAGCAGTGCCTCGCTATCACGGGCAAGAGTCGTCGGATTACATGAAACATAGACCACTCGGCGAGGTGCTAGTGCAATGACATGCTGCATAACACCTGGCGCACCCGCTCGAGCGGGGTCGAGCAATATTTTGTCAAACCCTTGGGCAGCCCAGGGCTGACGAGTCACATCATCTTCCAGGTTCTCATGAAAGAATGTGACATTTTTCAGCGAATTATGTCGTGCATTATATTCACCTTTCGCCACTAGTGCAGCAACACCTTCCACTCCAACGACACTTTCGGCGCGTGTGGCGAGCGGGAGCGTAAAGTTTCCCATTCCGCAGAACAGATCCAGCACGCGATCAGTTGGCTGAATATCCAGCCACTCAATGGCACGCGTAACCATCTGCTGATTCACGCCATCATTGACCTGAATGAAATCACGTGGGCTGAACGTTAAGCGTAGCCCGTCTGAGTGATAACAAGACTCATCGTCACCCAGTGCTGTGAGTGTCTCACTGTCAGGTGCTAAAAACAGCGCAACGCCTGTAGAATGCGAAAAGCGTTCCAGTTTTTGCCGATCATCGTCATGAAGGGCATCTAAATGGCGTAGCACCATCAGCGGACCATTATCCGCCAGTACCAGTTCAACGTGGCCTAAACGGCGAACCGCTTTTAAATCGCTCAGACATTGGCGCAGTGGTTCCAGTAATGCCTCAAGCTGGGGCGCCAGTACCGGGCAATGGTGAATATTCACAAGCTCACTGTCTTGAGATTTACGAAATCCCATCTGTAAGGTTTGTGTTTTAGAGAGGTAATTCAACCCTAAGCGTGCGCGGCGGCGATAACCCCATGGCGAACCAGAGATGATTTCATTTACCTCCGCAGGAGCCTCCCGCGTTCCCATCATGCGGGCCAGTGCACGGGATTTTGCTTGCTGCTGCAATTCGATGCTGGCATGTTGCTGTTGGCACCCTCCACAAACGCCAAAGTGCGGGCAACGCGGAACCACACGCTGCGGGCTATCATTTAAGCGTCGTTTCACTCGAGCCTGAGCAAAGTTACGTTTGTCATCGGTAATCGTGACATCAACCTGTTCGCCAGGCAGTGCGCCCTGGATAAAAAGCGCTTTACCGTTATGGCGTGCGACACCCTGACCAAACGGATCAAGGTCAGTAACGTTCACGGTTATGATTTGACGAGTCGTAACCCGTCGCTTTGCAGAGTAGAATTGCGCCATGAGCCAGAGTGCTCTCTCATAAATATTAACTATTGCTTCAATTGTCCCATATCGGAAGCCCATGACCAACTACAGCCTGCGCGCACGCATGATGATCCTGATTCTGGCACCGACATTAATGATCGGTTTATTGCTCAGTATCTTTTTTGTCGTCCACCGCTACAACGACCTGCAGCGCCAGCTCGAAGACTCGGGTGCCAACATAATCGAACCGCTGGCAGTCGCCAGTGAATATGGCATGAGTTTTCACAGCCGCGAGTCCATACGCCAGTTGGTCAGTGTGTTACACCGCCGCCATTCCGATATTGTGCGGGCAATTTCGATATTTGATGAAAACAACAAACTGTTTGTCACCTCCAATTATCAGCTAAATGCTTCGGCATTGAGGTTACCAAACAATGAAAAACAACCGCATAGTTTAAGCATTACGCGGCACGGCGATTCGATAGTTCTGCGCACCCCCATTATTTCCGAGAGCTATTCACCGGATGAATCAGAAATAACCGATGCGAAACCGGGGGGCAATTCACTCGGCTACGTCGCGATTGAACTCGACCTGAAATCAGTGCGTTTGCAGCAATACCGAGAAATTTTTATCTCGACGTTGATGATGCTGTTCTGCGTCGGCATTGCGATGCTCTTCGCCTATCGCCTGATGCGCGATGTCACGGGGCCCATTCGCAATATGGTGAATACGGTCGACCGCATACGCCGCGGTCAACTCGATAGTCGTGTCGAAGGTTTTATGCTCGGCGAATTAGATATGCTGAAAAACGGTATCAATTCGATGGCGATGTCGTTGACTGCCTATCACGAGGAGATGCAGCACAATATTGACCAGGCCACGTCCGATTTACGCGAAACCCTTGAACAAATGGAAATCCAGAACGTTGAGCTGGATCTGGCCAAGAAACGCGCTCAGGAAGCCGCACGTATTAAGTCTGAGTTCCTCGCTAATATGTCCCACGAGCTGCGCACACCGCTCAATGGAGTGATTGGATTTACCCGATTGACGCTGAAAACAGATTTGAATGCCACGCAGCGCGATCATCTCTATACCATTGAACGCTCAGCCAATAACCTGCTCACGATTATCAATGACGTGCTGGATTTCTCTAAACTGGAAGCAGGCAAACTGATTCTGGAAAGCATTCCGTTCCCGCTGCGTAATACTCTTGATGAAGTCGTGACTTTGCTTGCACATTCGGCCCATGACAAAGGTCTGGAGCTGACGCTAAACATTAAAAACGATGTCCCGGATAACGTGATTGGCGATCCACTGCGCTTACAGCAAGTTGTGACCAATCTGGTGGGTAATGCGATTAAGTTTACCGAGAGCGGCAATATTGATTTGGTCGTCGAGAAACGCTCGCAAGGCAACAATAAAGTCCAGGTTGAGATGCGAATTCATGATACCGGTATTGGTATTCCTGAGCAGGAACAGTCGCGCCTGTTCCAGGCATTTCGTCAGGCGGATGCCAGTATTTCACGGCGTCACGGTGGCACTGGACTGGGGCTGGTGATTACCCAAAAATTGGTCAGTGAAATGGGCGGAGATATCTCATTCCATAGCCAGCCAAATCAGGGGTCTACTTTCTGGTTCTATATCAACCTGGATCTGAATTCTAACGCAGTTCTTGACGGTTATTCGACTGAGAATCTGGTAGGCAAACGTATTGCGTATATTGAACAAAATGCTTCTGCGGCACAAAGCACGCTCAACATTTTGGCCAATACACCGCTTAAAGTGGTGTATAGCCCAACGTTTACGGCCCTCGCCGAAGCGCACTACGATATTATGCTGCTCGGTATGCCAGTCTCGTTCCACGAAACGCTCACCATTACGAATCCAAAACTGGCAAAAGCCGTCACCATGACAGACTGTCTGATCCTGGCGCTGCCAAGTCATTGCCAGGTAGATGCAGAATCGCTGAAAAAAGAAGGTGTTGCGGCCTGTTTACTGAAGCCTGTCACCTCACCACGTCTGTTGCCACTATTGGCTGAACACACCGTTAATGCCCATCCCACGCTTGCTGATAGCGTTGAAAACAAGAAATTACCGCTTACGGTAATGGCGGTTGATGATAACCCGGCTAACCTGAAATTGATTGGCGCATTGCTTGATGATCATGTGAAAAACGTTGAGCTGTGCGATAGCGGTTTACAAGCTATTGAACGGGCAAAACAGATGCAGATAGACATCATTCTGATGGATATTCAGATGCCTGAAATGGATGGCATTCGCGCCTGTGAGGTCATTCGCCAGATGCCGCACCACCAGCAAACACCCGTCATCGCCGTAACGGCACATGCCATGGCGGGGCAAAAAGAGAAGCTGTTGAGTGCTGGCATGAATGACTATCTTGCCAAGCCAATCGAAGAGAAAAAGTTGTATAGCCTGCTGCTGCGTTATCAGCCAGGTGCTATTAACGCACCCGCACAACCAACAAACGCAGAAATAGCGGCGCAAGCCTGCAACCAAAACCAGACACTGGATTGGTCGTTAGCTCTGCAACAAGCGGCCAACAAGCCGGATCTGGCACGCGATTTACTGCAAATGCTGTTGACATTTTTACCAGAAGTACGCAATACCGTTGAAGAACAGTTGGTCGGGGAAAACCCGCAGATGTTGGTGGATATCATTCATAAACTTCACGGCAGCTGTAGCTACAGCGGTGTGCCACGCTTAAAAAATCTGTGCCTGATGCTGGAACAACAACTGCGTAATGGTGTGAAGCCGGAAGATTTGGAACCCGAACTCTTTGAGTTGCTCGATGAGATGAATAATGTCTCAAAAGAAGCGCAACGAATGTTCGGCTAAACATCACGTTGATGTCGGATGTCGCTAATGCTAATCCGACCTACGCAGTTTTAGGGGGTTAGCGCGAGCGACATCCACAGCCTATCGCAATTGTTGCCGCGATATTTCGTGCAGCCATACGCAGATTATCTCCGGCGTTATCCAGCGCTTCTTCCAATGTGCAAATGCGGTACAGCACACTGAAAACGGCATCCAGACCATGCTGATGCACGACACCTACATCTGGCGTTAAACTCCCGGCAATGCCAATAACCGGTTTGTTATAACGCTTCGCAACTTTTGCCACGCCAATCGGCACTTTGCCATGAATTGACTGGCTATCGATGCGGCCTTCCCCGGTAATGACCAGGTCTGCATCGCGCACCAGTTCATCAAGTTTTAACGCTCGCGTGACGACCTCAATACCAGGGCGTAGTTGCGCCCCACAGAATGCATAAAGCGCAGCGCCCATGCCGCCTGCCGCACCGCCGCCGGAAAGCTTCAGCACATCAATGTCCAGATCGCGGGCAATGATTTTGGCGTAATGTTCCAGCGCCTTATCAAGTTCACGCACCATTTCTGGCGTTGCGCCTTTTTGCGGGCCAAAAACCGCCGATGCGCCTTCTTTGCCGGTCAACAAGTTAGTGACATCACAGGCGACGTCAATCTGGCACGCCTTCAGGCGTGAGTCCAACCCAGAAATATCGATAGAGGCCAGTCGCGCCACTTCACCACCGCCAAGTCCTAACGACTCACCCTGGCTATCCAGAAAGCGTGCTCCGAGTGCCTGCAGCATGCCGATACCACCATCATTGGTGGCACTGCCGCCAATCCCAACGAGGATACTTTTTACGCCGCTATCGAGTGCATAGCGAATCAATACACCTGTTCCCCACGACGTGGTTTTCATCGGGTTACGCAATTCAGGTGGAACTTGTTCGAGGCCACTCGCCGCCGCCATTTCAATAAAGGCTTGCTGCCGGTCGCCTGAAACTCCATAAAACGCCTGAATCGGGTCGCCCAATGGCCCGGTGACATCCACTTCAATGATTTCACCGCTGGTGGCGGCGACCATCGCTTCAACAGTTCCCTCGCCCCCATCCGCGACGGGCAGCTTCACATAACTCGCATTCGGAAACACTTCCCGAAAGCCCGCTTCAATCTGTGTCGCCACCTCGAGAGCGTTCAGGCTCTCTTTATATGAATCTGGTGCGATTACAATTTTCATATGCCGTCCGTCGCGATGTGGATTGGAAGAGCAAATTTTACCCTAAATAATTGGAGCTGCATCAAGGCGGCAAAACGCAGCCAACACAGATACAGCTTCAAGTATGGCGGGTAAATTTATCTCACCATGCATGGGCGCTTATTATTAAACGTCCATTCGGGGATCAGATACTGCATTGCCATCGCATCATCACGTGCGCCAAGACCATGTTTTTGATACAACTCGTGCGCTCTCATCACTTCATCCATATCCAACTCCACACCCAGACCTGGTGTGGTTGGCACCTGTACCATGCCGCCTTTGATTTCGAACGGTTGTTTGGTCAAACGCTGGTTGCCTTCCTGCCAGATCCAGTGGGTGTCGATGGCGGTCACTTTGCCTGGTGCGGCGGCGGCCACATGGGTAAACATCGCCAGAGAAATATCAAAGTGGTTGTTGGAATGCGAGCCCCAGGTCAGGCCGAACTCGTGGCACATCTGAGCGACTCGAACCGACCCTTGCATCGTCCAGAAATGCGGGTCCGCCAGCGGGATATCGACGGACTGCAGCGACAATGTATGGCCCATCTGGCGCCAGTCGGTGGCAATCATATTGGTCGCCGTTGGCAGACCGGTCGCGCGACGGAACTCTGCCATCACTTCACGCCCTGAGTAACCCTGTTCTGCACCACACGGATCTTCGGCATAGGCCAGCACACCACGTAATTGTTTGCCGATGCTAATCGCTTCATCAAGCGACCATGCACCGTTCGGATCAAGTGTGACGCGGGCTTGCGGGAAGCGTTTTGCCAGTGCAGCCACCGCTTCGGCCTCTTCACTACCGGCTAACACGCCGCCTTTAAGTTTGAAGTCATTGAAACCATATTTTTCATAGGCCGCTTCTGCCAGGCGCACGACCGAATCTGGCGTCATCGCTTCATCATGGCGAATGCGATACCAGTCGCATTTCTCA
>DATERH010000161.1:0-3598 GCA_035271785.1 Buttiauxella sp. | reverse complement strand
GCTTCGTTAATTTTTTCGAATGCGGCATCACGGTCAGCAGCGGATTTGCGCAAGTCCGGGTTGCTTAAACGTGCCTGCTGATAAACCTGCATCAGGTTTTCTGCTTGGCTCATGGCACTGAAACCCGTTAGGCTCAGACCGATAAGAATTGGGAGCAGTTTCTTCATTTGCATTCCTTGTTGTGAAGCAGAAATTATTTGTTAGCGCTGACAAGAGCCGGAAATGATCACCGATTTTAGCAGAGTCTGCCAGCAGGGGCGCTTGGCGTAATGTGCCATTGACCCTTAATTTTCATCAATCTATCACATAGGAAATGAAACGGCAGTCAAACTGGCTTGAAAATACCCATTTCATAACCATTTAAATCAGGAAATCATAATGACTAAGCAAAACGATCAACTCGTCACATTAGCCAAAAACGATGTTGAAATTATTGCACGGGAAACACTTTATAGCGGTTTTTTTTCGTTGGATCTGTATCGTTTCCGCCATCGCTTGTTTAATGGTGAAATGAGTGGTGAAGTTTGTCGTGAAATTTTAGAACGCGGGCACGCTGCAGTACTGCTACCCTATGACCCTGTGCGGGACGAAGTTGTCTTAATAGAACAGATTCGGATTGCCGCATATGACACCAGCACCAGCCCGTGGTTGCTCGAACTGGTTGCCGGGATGATTGAAGAAGGTGAAAGCGTCGAGGATGTTGCTCGCCGTGAAGCAGTTGAAGAAGCTGGGGTGATTGTTGGTCGCACTAAACCGGTCATCAACTACCTGGCAAGCCCTGGTGGAACCAGCGAGCGTTTATCAATCCTTGTTGGAGAAGTTGACGCAACTACCGCGAAGGGCATACATGGTCTGGCAGATGAAAACGAAGACATTCGTGTTCATGTCGTGAGCCGGGAACAGGCTTATCAGTTAGTAGAAGAAGGGAAAATCGACAACGCGGCTTCAGTCATCGCACTGTTTTGGCTGCAATTGCATCATGAGAAATTAAGAGAAGAGTGGAATCGATAAACATGAAGCGCTATACACCTGACTTCCCTGAAATGATGCGCCTGTGCGAAACCAATTTCGCACAACTACGACGCTTGCTTCCTCGTAATGATGAGGTGGGTGAAAAAGTCACTTATCAGGTCAGTAGCGCTCAATATCGACTCTCTATCCTTGAGTCGACCCGTTACACGACACTTGTACAAATCGAACAAACAGTCCCGGCGATAAGCTACTGGAGCCTACCTTCGATGTCGGTCAGGCTTTATCATGACGCGATGGTCGCGGAAGTGTGTTCAAGTCAGCAGATCTTTCGTTTCAAAGCACGGTATGATTATCCTAATAAAAAGTTGCATCAACGCGACGAAAAGCATCAAATTAATCAGTTTCTAGCTGATTGGCTGCGATATTGTTTAGCGCATGGAGCGATGGCGGTTCCGGTTTGTTAGTGAGGGTGAAACCTAAGGACACCATTTGGAAAGCCTGTTAAATCTTCCTGTGGCCGGTGGGGGCCAGATCAGGATTTTGCAAATTACAGATACCCACCTGTTCTCTGGAAAGAACGAAACGCTGTTGGGCATCAATACCTGGATGAGTTATCAGGCTGTTATTTCAGCCATTCTCGCCGAACAGCGTCATTACGACCTTATTGTTGCAACTGGGGATTTAGCCCAGGATCACAGTGCGCAGGCATACCAACATTTTGTTGAAGGCATTGCGGAGATTCCTGCGCCCTGCGTTTGGCTGCCCGGCAATCATGATTTCCAACCTGCGATGTTTAGCACGTTGTTGGAAGCTGGGATCTCCCCTGCAAAACAAGTTTTTCTTGGCGAGCATTGGCAAATATTGCTGCTAGACAGTCAGGTCTTTGGCGTCCCACATGGCGAATTGAGCGACTTTCAGCTCGACTGGCTAGAGCGTAAGCTCGCCGGTGCGCCTGAGCGCTATACGCTATTACTGTTGCATCATCATCCGGTGCCCGCGGGTTGTAGCTGGCTGGATCAACATAGCCTGCGCAATGCCGCAGAACTTGATGACGTCCTGCAAAAATTCCCCAAAGTGAAAACACTGGTGTGCGGACACATTCACCAGGAGTTAGATCTGGACTGGAACGGAAGACGAATGCTCGCAACGCCGTCCACTTGCGTGCAATTTAAGCCGCATTGCTCCAACTTCACTCTCGACACCATTGAACCGGGCTGGCGTTGGCTGGAACTTCATCCAAACGGTGAAGTGACCACTGAGGTTTGCCGCCTGAAAGGAGCGGTGTTCAACCCAGATACCGCATCAGAAGGGTATTGATGTCTACGCTACTCTATTTACACGGTTTCAATAGTTCACCGCGTTCAGCTAAGGCGATTAGCCTGCAGGCTTGGCTTGCGCAGAATCATCCGCACATCAATATGATTATCCCGGAACTCCCGCCATATCCTGCCGATGCGGCAGAGCTATTGGAGTCTCTGGTACTCAAGCATGGCGGTGAACCGTTGGGCGTTATCGGCTCCTCTTTAGGGGGCTATTACGCTACCTGGTTGTCGCAATGTTTTACGCTGCCAGCGGTAGTTGTAAACCCGGCGGTGCGGCCATTTGAATTGCTCGTGGATTATCTTGGCACTAACGAGAACCCCTACACCGGGCAGCAATATGTGCTAGAGTCACGCCATATTTACGATCTTAAAGTCATGCAAGTTGACCCGTTAGAATCACCAGATCTCATCTGGTTGTTACAACAAACGGGTGACGAAGTGCTTGATTACCGCCAGGCAGTGGCGTACTACACCCCCTGCCGTCAGACGGTAGAATCCGGTGGCAATCACGCCTTTGTGGGCTTCGAAGATTATTTCACCCAGATAGTCGACTTCCTTGGCCTGCATTAGGGCCTGATGTCGAATTCCTGTTTCGCAATCTGAACGAATAAACCATGACGCAATCCAGTTATAACGCCGATGCCATTGAGGTACTCACCGGGCTTGAGCCTGTTCGCCGCCGCCCCGGGATGTACACCGACACCACCCGTCCAAACCATTTGGGCCAGGAAGTCATTGATAACAGCGTGGATGAGGCGCTGGCAGGGCATGCGAAGCGTGTTGATGTTATTCTCCATGCCGATCAGTCATTAGAAGTCATTGATGACGGGCGCGGCATGCCAGTTGATATCCATCCGGAAGAAGGGGTTCCGGCTGTAGAACTCATTCTTTGTCGCCTGCACGCAGGCGGTAAATTCTCCAACAAAAACTACCAGTTCTCTGGTGGTTTGCACGGCGTAGGTATTTCGGTCGTTAACGCCTTATCAAAGCGCGTCGAAGTAACAGTACGTCGCGATGCGCAGGTTTACAGCATCGCTTTTGAAAACGGTGATAAGGTTCAGGAACTGGCCGTCGTCGGGACTTGCGGCAAACGTAATACCGGCACCAGCGTTCACTTCTGGCCTGACGCCTCATTCTTCGACAGCCCGCGTTTTTCTGTTTCTCGTTTAAGCCATTTGCTGAAAGCCAAAGCGGTTTTATGCCCAGGTGTTGAAATCACTTTTACTGACAAAGTGAACAATACCGAGCAGCGCTGGTGTTATCTGGACGGCCTGAAAGATTATCTGAGCGAAGCGGTAAACGGT